>DAOLDO010000803.1:0-3368 GCA_035327325.1 Chloroflexaceae bacterium
CGCCCCCTGGCGAACCGCCTGCTCGACCCAGGCGTCGCCGCGACCGCGCTCGCGGCTCCAGCCGCCGAGCTGGTTGATCGCCTCGGCGCGCAGCAGCTCGCGGGTGGCCTCGCTGAGGGACGGGTCGGGCGCCACGAGGGGTGCCGGGATGCCAAAGCTGGTGTCGGGGGCCATGGCGGCGATGTGGGCCGCCGGCAGCAGCCAGGTGCCGGCGGCCCCGCTGCGGGTGCCCGCGGGCGCCACATAGAGCACCACGGGAACCCCGGCGTTGGCCACCTCGGCGGCCACGGCGCGCACCTCGCTGAGCACCGCGCCCGAGGCGCCGAGGCGCACCACAATGGTCTCGGCGCCGGCGGCCTCGGCCTCGCGCAAGGCGCGCCGCAGATAGCCGACGCTGTAGCGGCTGACGACGCCGTCGAGCTCGACGGTGTAGATCGGGCCGCGGGCCTGGGCGGCGGCGGGGCGGGGCGCGGCGAGCAGCGCCGCCGCGAGCGGCAGCAGGAGGAGGAGCAGGCGCGTCAGGCGGCCCATCGTCGGGAGGAGGGGCGGGTGCAACATAGTATGTCTCAGCCAGCGGGGCGCTCGTGCGCTTCGCCGCCCCATGATACCGCTTCTCAGCGCCGCGGGCAAACCGGTCCGGCACATTCCTGACGCCGCGGGCGGGCCGCGTGGCACGTATTCTGCAAGGAGTGTGGCCGTGCGGCTCGTGGCCGCACCCGTAGAAGCGCTAGTTAACGGAGACATCCTCCTATGAAAAAGATCCGCAGCCTGCTCCTGACCCTGCTCCTGGGCCTGGCCCTTGCCGCGTGCGGTGGGCCGGGGAACACCACCACCAACCCGAACGCCGATAGCCCTCTCGCGGGCGACGAGACACCCCAGGCGGGCGAGGGCGGGACCCTCGGCTCCGACCCGGCCGCCACCCCGGTGCCGTAGGCGCAGCCTAGAGCAACGCGGACGCGGGGGGCCTCGGCCCCCCGCTTTTGTGTGCCCGGGCCGCCCCCGCGGTCGGGCACATCGCTCTTGTCGAACGCACTGCCATCAGCTATAATTGCTCAGACCCCGGAGGCCCTTCCCGCCCCCCCGCCTCTTCCCGCCGCGCCCCAGGGCCACGCCAGGCGCGAGCGCAAGGGAGCAGTTCGTGAGCGTCACGCCGACCTCGATCGTGCTCGTCCACGCCCACGCCCTTTTCCGCGAGGGGCTGCGGCACCACCTCCTGGCCCTCCCCGACTACAAGATCGTGGGCGAGGCCAGCAACGGCCAGCAGGCCATCCAGACCGTAGACTACGCCGACCCCGACCTTCTGCTGATGGAGGTGGACCTGCCCGGCGTCAACGGCCTCGAGGTCTCGCGGGCGATCAAGCGCTCCCACCCCAACGTCGCGATCATCCTGTTCAGCAGCTCGATGGACGGCTCCCACGTCGTCAAGGCGATCAGGGCCGGCGTGGCCGCCTACCTGCCCCGCAATATCGAGTGGCCGGTCCTGCTCCAGACCCTCACCGAGGTGCGCCGGGGCGAGTACCCGATCAACGACCTGGTGCTCGCGCTCCCCGGGGTGGCCTCTCAGGTCCTCGCCGCCTTCCGCCAGATGGTCAACGACGAGGACACCCAGAGCATCTACTCGCCGCTCTCGCCCCGCGAGCTCGAGGTCCTCGAGCTGATCGCGGCCGGCCGCACGAACAAAGAGATTGCGATGCAGCTCGACATCAGCAATCAGACGGTGAAGAACCACGTCTCTTCGATCCTGCGCAAGCTGGCCGTCAACGACCGCACCCAGGCTGTGGTCTACGCGATGCGCCGCGGCTGGATCAAGGTGGTGCTGCCCGGCGACGGCTAGGTCGCCCCGGCCAGCCCCTGTGTCGGCGCGGGCCGCCCCGCGCCGAGCCGCCCCTGACCCAGGGACTGCAATGCACAGCAGAGTCACACGCGCCCTGTCCGCGCTCAGTCTGATCGCCCTGGTGACCCTCGCCGGCTGCGACCTGACGAGCGTCGGCGTGAGCGAAGAGATCGCCAACGTCCAGACCATCCAGGCCCTCACCCCGTCGCCCACGGTCTCGCCCACGGCGTCGGCGACCCCCGAGCCGACGGCCACGGCCTCGCCCACCACGGGCCCCTCGCCCACGGCCTCGCCCACGCCGCCGCCCACGGCCACCCCGCTGCCGCCCACCCCGACGCCCAACCCCGCCCTGGCCGGCTTCAGCTTCTGCGACCAGCGGGCCGGCCCGACCGCCGGCCTCTTCTCGGCCCGCCTGAGCGAGGTCGCGGCCAGCGGCACGCCCGCCTACGAGCAGGTGACGCTGCGCTTCGAGCTCGGCGCGGGCTCGGCCCCCCTCGGCGCCACCGCCTCGTGCCTGAGCGCCGCCGACGTCGCCGCCCTCGCCCCCGACAGCAACGACCCTTACGCGGTGCGCGTCAGCCTGCCCGGCTGGATTCGCGACGAGCTGTTCAGCGGCTCGGCCGTCAGCGAGACCCTCAGCTTCACCGGCACGCGCACGATCACCGGCGCCCGGCTCGTCCCATCAGACGACGCGGACGCCGGCGCCGACCTGCTGATCGGCCTCGCCGAGCCCCTGCCCTTCCGCCTGTCCGTCGAGCGCAACCCCACTCGGCTCGTGCTCGCCGTGGCCCGCAGCTCCCCCCTGGTCGGCTCGAGCGACGCGCTCGGCGTGACCGCGGGCGGCGGCGCACCCGAGCTCGGCGCGCCCCTCTTCGCCCTCTTCGACGGCGAGATCTGGCGCCTCGACGGCGACGCCGACGGCGACAGCCCCGGCATCGGCGCCGGCGCCGCCGGGGCGACCAATCTGACCGAATCGCCCGAGACCGAGACCCACCTCGCTGTGAGCCCCGACCGCGCGACCCTGGCCTTCTGCCGGGCCGCCCCCGGCCTCGACCCCGCCGACGCCGAGCTGCCCGTGCCCAGCGCCCTCTGGGTCAGCGACGCCGACGGCCAGAACGCCCGCCCCCTGGCCCAGGTCGGCGTCAGCTGCGCCGACCCCGCCTTCTCCCCCGACGGCGATACGATCGCCTTCGCCGTGGACGAGACGGGGGCCACACCCGTGCAGCGGGCCCTCTACACCGTGCCCGTCGCCGGCGGCCAGGCCGACCGCCTCGAGGAGGGCGTGGACGAGTGGAGCCGCTTCGCGCCCCAGTGGCTCGCCGGCGGGGGTCTGGTCTACGCCGCCGAGGCCCAGGACGGCCGCAGCACCCTGTTCCTGCGCGACGAGGACGGCAACACCCGCGACATCGGCGCCGCCGTGCTGGTCCGCGAGAACGACGCCGCGCCCTACGCCGCCCTCGGACGGCCCCTCGCCGCCCCCGACGGCAGCCGCTTTGCCGTCGAGGCTTTCCGTGGCGACGCCCCCGGCGCCGAC
>DAOLDO010000804.1:0-3353 GCA_035327325.1 Chloroflexaceae bacterium
CGACTCGATCAGGTCGGCCGCGCGCTGGAGATCGCCCGAGGCGAGGGTGTGGGCCACCGCCTCGGCCACCAGGCCCTGCTGCGCGAACCAGGCCCCGGCGCGCCGATGGAGCTCGGCGACCTGGCGCTCCGCGGCGCCCTCGCGCAGCCGCACGCGCAGGAAGGCGGCGAAGAGGTGGTGGTAGCGGTACCAGCGGCGCTCGTCGTCGAGGGGGATGACGAACAGGTGGCGGCGCTCGAGCTCCTGGAGCAGCAGCCGGCTGTAGGACGCGGCGTCGCCGGGCTCGGCCCCCTCGACGCCAAGCACGGCGTCGCAGAGCGGCCCGCACATGCGGTCGAGGATGGCGGTCTGCACAAGGAAGGCCCGCAGGTGGGCCGGCAGCTGGTCGAGCACCTCGGCGGCGAGGTAGTCGATCACGTAGCGGTTGCTGCCGGTCAGCCCGGCGATGAGCCGCGCGGGGTCGCCGCGGTCGCGCAGGGCCAGGGCCGCCAGCTGCAGCCCGGCGGCCCAGCCCTCGATGTGGGCCTCCACGGCCGCCACCTGCTCGGGCGTGACGGCGAGCTGCATGGCCTCACGCAGGAAGCGCTCGGCCTCGTCGGCGGTGAAGCGCAGGTCGGCGGAACGCAGCTCGAGGATCTGGCCGCGGGCGCGCAGGCGGGCAAGGGGGAGCGGCGGGTCCTCGCGGCTGGCGATCACCAGGTGGGCGTGCGGCGGGAGGTGCTCGGCGAGGAAGACCACGCAGGCGTGGACCGACTGGGCGCCTATCAGGTGGTAGTCGTCCAGGGCCAGCACCAGCTCGCCAGAGGCGGCCGCGAGGTCGTTGATCAGGGGCGCCAGCAAGACGGGGGCGGGGGGGAGCGGCGCGCGGGCGAGGGCGAGGGTGTCGGCGCCGGCGTCGGGGGCGAAGGTCTGGATCGCCGCGACGAGGTAGCGCGCGAAGGTGACGGGGTCGTTGTCGTGCTCGTCGAGGGCGAGCCAGGCGCTCGGGCGGGAGCCGGCGGGGGCCTGCTGCAGCCAGCTGCTGAGCAGGGTGGTCTTGCCAAAGCCGGCGGGCGCGGCGACGAGGGTTAGCGGCACGCTGAGCGCGGCGTCGAGGGCGGCGAGCAGGCGCGGGCGCGGCACCAGGTCGGGGCGGGCCCGTGGGCGGAAGAGCTTGGTGGCGAGCAGCCCGCGGCGAGCCTGGGGCGTCGAGTCGCCAGGCGCCGAGGGGCCGGGGTCATCCGGGGCGCTCTGCGCCGGGGGCGCCCCCGCCAGGGACAGCAGCTGCTCGGCCAGGGAGGGCTCGTCGTCGAGCCCCAGGGCCGGCACGAAGCGAGCGCGCAGGGTCGCGCGGTCGGGCGGGGGTTGGCCCTGCTCGAGGCGCGAGATCTGGCGCTCGGAGCAGCCGACGGCGGCTGCGAGCTCACCCTGGGTGAGGCTAATGCGACGGCGCAGGTAGCGCAGGAGTGCCCCGAAATGGCGCAGCGCCGCCGGCGACGGCACAGGCTCGGCGCGCGACATCAATCCCCCGCTGGTGCTCCTGTGTTCGCCCGACTGCGACTAAGTATACCAGCTGCGCGCCCAGAATAGGTATGGCCGTGAGGGCGCCGGCGTGATCAGCCGCCCGCCGGGGGCGACACCCTGAGGCCAGGGTCGTTATGGTCGAAGAAGCGCACCACGATTGTGAGCCGGCGGGTTCCCGCGCCCTCGCGCCGCGGGACGGTGCTCTCAAGCTGGAGCTGGTAGAGGAAGCGGTTCTCGGGGCCGACGAAGAAGTCAACCTTGGTGAAGCCAACCTCCTGCGGGTCGCCGATGTCGCCGTCGCCCCAGATCTGGTAGTGCTCGGTGCTGACGCCGCCGACGTCGGTGGGGCCGAGGGCGGCGAGGGGGCCGTCGAAGAGCAGCAGCACGTCGGCGGTGGGAACGATTGCGCGGACGGCGCCGGGGGGGGCGGGGCGCCACTCGGGCTCGTCGTTCAGGCGGGTCCATGCCCGGCCGTCGTAGAGCACCACCTCGGTCGTGTTGCCGGTGGTGAAGTTCTGCACGGTCAGGTAGAAGCGCTCGCGGCTTTCTTTGTAGCCCTGGGCGACCACTACCACGCGCCCGTCGTCGAGGGCGGCGTGCTCGAAGCGGGCCGAGGTGATCAGGCGCAGGGGCGGGAGGAGATTGCCCTGGGCGGCCGTGGGCGCCGGCGCGCCGAGGCCCAGGAGCAGGGCCACGGCGGCGGCGAAGAGGAAGAGACGACGCATAGGGGTGCTCCTCTGCTACTGGCTGAGATTGAGGGTCAGCTCGTAGGTGCCGCCGGCGCCGCCGCCCGCCGTCACAAAGACGAAGTAGGGGCCCGTCTCGACGAGGCGGATCGGGGGCAGGGCGAGGGGCTGGTTGGGCCCGCGTGAGCGCTCGGACCAGAGGATAAGGCCCGTGGGCGACTTCAGGGTGAGGCGCGCGGTCAGGTTCTCGCCGGCGCGGGCGCTGAGGACGACGGCCTGGCCGGCCTGGCCGAAGAACTGGTAGCTGGCGCCCGACTGGGGGCCCGCGAGCCAGCCGCCGACGGTCTGGCCGGGGACGATCACGCTGCTGTCGCCGATGCCCAGGGTCTGGTCGCTGCTCGCCGTCTCGAGCACGTAGCCGCCGGCGCGGCTGTTCGCGCTGCGCAGCTGGAGCAGGTACTGATTGTTGCTGTCGAGGGTGAGGTTGCCGCTGTCGATCACATTGCTGCCCGGGGCGCCGCCGAACCAGACCTCGCGGTTGTCAACCTCGAGGCGGGCCGCGGGCTCCATGCCCGGGTCGGCGGTGAACCTGAGGCGGATCACCATGCCGGCGCGGCCCTGGAAGCGGAAGTTGTCAACCTGCACCGGCGTCTCGAGCCGGCCCACCACCCGGTCGCCGAGGAAGATCTCGCGGTCGAAGGCGCGGGCAGGGCCAGGCAGGGCCAGGGCGAGCAGCAGGGCCAGAGCGAGGGGCAGAGACAGCCGTCGTCGGACCATGGGGCGCTCCTTGACTCGCGCGGTCCCCCGACCGCGGGCGGCCCTTATGGTAGCACAGGCGCGACCGGCGCGCCCCGGCCGCGGGGCTAGGGCTTGACAGGCTAATAGTATTAGTCTATAATCTAATCGTAATAGCAAAAAGGAGACCTACGATGCGGATCACCGCCCACGGCCCGTACCTGACCCAGCTCGCCACCCTGCCCCGCCTCTTCCCCGTGAACGCGTACATGGTGCGCGAGGAGGACGGGCTGACCATGATTGACGCGGGGCTGCCCGGCAACGCCCGGAAGTACCTCGCCGCGGCCGCGGGGCTGGGGGCGCCGATCCGGCGCATCGTGCTGACCCACGCCCACGCCGACCACATGGGCTCGCTCGACGCCCTGGCGG
>DAOLDO010000805.1:0-3351 GCA_035327325.1 Chloroflexaceae bacterium
CACCGCGATGGGGGCCGCGGCCTGGGCCGGGGCTTACGGGGTGGAGGGCGAGGCGATAAGGGGGGCCCTCCCGGGCTTCGCCGGCGTCGAGCACCGCCTCGAGCCGGTGCGCGAGCTGGACGGGGTGCGCTACATCAACGACACGACGGCGACCAACCCGGCCGCCGCCCTGGCCGCCCTGGCGGCGGTCGAGCCGCCGATCGTGCTGATCGCCGGCGGCGCCGACAAGCGGCTCGACTTCCGGGCCCTGGGGGCCGCGATCGCCCGCAGGGTCGAGGCCCTGGTGCTGCTGGAGGGGAGCGCGACGGCGCGCCTGGTGGAGGCGGTCGAGGCGGCGCGGCCCGGGGCGCAGGGCGAGGGCCCCGCGGGTCCGCGGCTGCACGGCCCCTACGGCGACCTCGCCCAGGCGGTGGCGGCGGCGCGCGGGCTGGCCGGGCCGGGCGCCACGGTGCTGCTCTCGCCGGGGTGCGCGAGCTTCGGGATGTTCCGCAACGAGTTCCAGCGCGGCGAGGAGTTTCGCCGGATTGTGTCGGAGCTGGCGCCAAAGGCTGAAGGATGAGGGCTGAAGGATGAAGTTCGTGCAGAGGGCGAGAGTGCTTTGAGCCAGCCACCAGACCAGAACGACGAGCTCGAGGGGGCCATGCGCCGCATGGAGGGCGAGTTCGGGCCCAGGCGCCTGTCCGAGGGCGGCCGGGGCGACGCTCCCCCGCCCGGCCCCGGCCCGGTCTACGGCGAGGCGCGGCCCATCCCGACGCCGCCGGCGCCGACGCGGGGGCCGCGGCGCTCGGGCGCCCGGGCGGTCTGGGCCATCCTGGCGACGATCGTCGTGATCTACGTGCTGAGCAGCCTGCTCAGCGGCAGCCTGACCCAGCCGCGCCTGGGCGCGCTGATCCTGCTCGGGGCGAAGGAGAACCGCCTGATTGACGCCGGGCAGTACTGGCGCCTGATCACCGCCACCTTCCTGCACGCCAACCTGATCCACATCTTCTTCAACAGCTACGCCCTCTTCGCCCTGGGGCCCGAGAGCGAGCGCATCTACGGCACGGGGCGCTTCCTGGCCCTCTACTTCATCGCCGGCCTCGGGGGCAGCGTCGCCTCGTACCTCTTCTCGCCCGCGCCCTCGGTCGGGGCCAGCGGGGCGATCTTCGGCCTGATCGGCGGCCTCGGGGTCTTTTTCTACCTGAGCCGGCGGGCCCTCGGCGAGTTCGCCCGCGCCCAGGTGCAGAGCATGGCCGCGATCGCCATGATCAACCTGTTCATCGGCTTCGCCTCCCCCGGCGTGATTGACAACTGGGGGCACATGGGCGGCCTGGTGGCCGGCGCCGCCGTCGGGGCGGCCCTGGCGCCGCGCCTCACCCTCGACCCCCAGCTCTATCCCCCGACCCTCGTGCGCCGCTTCCCGCCATGGGGCTGGCCCGCCGCCGCCGCCGTCGCCCTGGCCCTCGTCGCCGCGGCCGTGCTCCTGCCGGGGGCCGGGTAGGCCGGCGCCCCGGCCGCCCCCCTCGCAAGGAGATGTCTCGTGCCCGAGCGCACCCATAGGCCTGACTACGTCCTGCTCGCCACCGTCGGCTCGCTGGTGGCCTTCGGCCTGGTGATGGTCTACAGCGCCAGCTTCGTCGAGGCGTTCAACCGCTACGAGAACCAGTACTACTACCTGCTGCGCCAGCTCGTCGGCGCGGCGATCGGCACCGCCGGCCTGCTCGTGGCCCAGCGCATTGACTACAGGCTCTGGCGCAAGTACTCGGTCCACCTGATGGGCGCCAGCCTGCTGATGCTCTTCCTGGTGCTGGTGCTGCCGGCCTCGATGACCGAGGTCAACAGCTCGCGCTCCTGGATCAGGCTCGGCGAGGGCGGGGTCTTCGGCCTCTTCAGCATCCAGCCCTCCGAGATCGCCAAGCTGGCGATCATCGTCTACTTCGCCGACTGGCTCTCGCGGCGCAGCGAGAAGCTGGCCAACGTCAGCTACGGCCTCATCCCCTTCAGCGTGATGCTCGGCCTCGTCTGCGGGCTGGTGATGCTCCAGCCGGACCTGGGGACGACGGTGGTGCTGGTGCTGATCGGCGGCACGATCTACTTCGCGGCGGGGGCCAGCCTCTGGCATATCGCGGGGGCCCTGAGCCTGGGCGGGGTGGCCGCCTGGTTCCTCATCTTCGTGATGGGCGTGCGCAACTACCGCATCCTGGCCTTCCTCGAGCCCGAGAAGTACTACAGCACCTTCGGTTTCCAGCCGACCCACGCCCTCTACGCCCTCGGCAGCGGCGGCCTCTTCGGCGAGGGCCTGGGCCAGGGCCGCCAGAAGTTCCAGTGGCTGCCCCAGGCCCACACCGACACGATCTATGCGATCATCGGCGAGGAGCTGGGCCTGGTGGGCACGGTGGCAGTGCTGGCGGCCTTCGCCATCATCGCCTACAGGGGCTACCGCATCGCGGGGCGGGCCCCAAACCCCTTCGCGGCCCTGGTGGCCGTGGGCATCACCAGCTGGATCGTCATCCAGGCCCTGATCAACATCGCCGTGACCACCTCCCTGATCCCGTTCACGGGTCTGACCCTCCCCTTCCTCTCCTACGGCAGCACCTCGCTCTACACCTGTATGATCGGGGTCGGCGTGCTGCTCAACATCTCGCGCCATATGGTCAGACACCAGCCCGAGGAGATCACCGATGGCCCGATCATTCGCCGGGGACCGGCCCTCGCCTTCCTCAACAATCTGGCTGTGTGGCGGGGGCACGGGCGGCCACGTCTACCCGGCTCTGGCGGTGGCCGAGGTTATCGCCGGCGCTGAAGGGCAAGACCAAAGACTAAAGACCAGAGACCAAAGCCGGGCATCGGGCAGTGCCGAGCTAGGTGTGGTAGGAGCGGTCGAGCGGCAGGATGAGCGGCCTTGGGCCTTGGGCCTTGGGCCTTGGGCCTTGGTCTACGTGGGGAGCGTGGGCGGCATGGAGGAGCGGATCGTGGCCGGCGAGAGCGAGCTGCCCTTCAGGGCCATCCCCGCGGCGGCCCTGCGAGGCCGCGGCCCCGCCGGGCTCGCCCGCGGCCTCGCCGCCCTCGCCCGCGGCACCGCCGCCGCCGCCCGGCTGATCGGCGAGCTGCGGCCCGCGGCGATCCTCGGCACCGGCGGCTACGTCTGCGGGCCCGTCTTCCTCGCGGCCCGGGCCCGCGGCGTGCCGACGATGATCTACCTGCCCGATGTGGTCCCCGGCCTGGCCGTGAAGCTGCTCTCGCGCATCGCGACGCTCACGGCGGTGAATGTGGAGGACGCCCCGCCCCCCCCCCGGCTCGGCCCCGGCCCCCCCCGGGCCCCCCGCGCCCGCTCCCCCGGGCGGGCCGGACCTTTCGAGCAGGAACAGGGGG
>DAOLDO010000806.1:0-3349 GCA_035327325.1 Chloroflexaceae bacterium
GCGTTCCAGCCCCTCCACTTCGCCGACGAGCTGGTCGAGCTGATGATCGCCCGCCGGGGCGAGCCGCCGGTCGTGGGCGAGGGCGAGGGCGAGATCTTCTCGAACTACCTGCGCGACGCGGTGCTCGCCGTGGCCCTGCCCAACACCAGGCGCTTCCTGGCGGCCCAGCTGCGGCGCACGCTGCCCGCCTACGTCGAGGCCGGCCAGTGGCGCGAGGCCGTGGCCGTTGACTACAGCGCCTTCCGCACCTCGCTCGGCAACGAGGTGACGCCCTTCCTCGCCCAGATGGCCCTGGCCGGCCTGGCCGCCTACTACGAGGCCCACGAGGAGGACGAGGAGGACGAGGGCGCCGCAGATCCGCCCGCCCCCACGGCTTGATTGCGCCGCGCCGCCCTGCTATAATGGGCGACGCGAGGGCCCCCATAGTCTAGCGGTCTAGGACGTCACCCTTTCAAGGTGAAGATCGCGGGTTCGAATCCCGCTGGGGGTAGACTTTCGCGGGGGCCGCTCTCATTGAGAGCGGCCCCCGCCGCGTTTCTCCCTCACGCCCCGGGCTGGGCGGAGGGCCGGCTAGGGGGTAAACCTGCTGACGCGGGTGCTCCAGTTGGCCAGTGACGAGCGGCTGCCGAAGCAGGTCAGGCCGGTGGCGATATAGTCGGCGAGGGTACAGGGTGGTTGCTCGATGAACTGACCGGCCAGGTAGACACTCTGGCCATCCACCGCAGCAGCGCCGTAGTCGCCCCAGCGCGGCCGGTTGCCGCCGACCGGCGGATACTCGGTGAACCCGTCCTGCGGCGACTTGCCCTCGGCGGCCATGTGTACCGGCCCCACCCCCGCGACATTGTCAATGGACGCGTAGCCCTGGCTTGGGAAAGGTTCTCGCCCACGCGGGTGAAGCCAATTGCGTGGCGCGTGTCGAGGACGCGCGAGTCGCCGGTGTCAATGGTGCCGATCGGCACATTCTGCGGCGGCAGGCCAATGAGCGCGGCGCCGCAGTTCAGGCCGAAGAACGAGCCCGCGGTGTCGTTCAGGCACTCGCCAAGCGGGTAGGGGCCGGCCTTCTGGACCGAGTTGGCGGGCACGGCGTAGCGACGGCATGATCGTGCGGGTCAGCCTCGGCGCCGGGCTGGCCGTGCTGGGCGACCTGGTGTTTGAGAGCGCCCAGACGATGATCTCGTTCGAGCCGCTGGCGACGTTGTCGAATACGGCGTTCGAGCTGACGAAGAACTCGGTCCCGTGAAAACACGAAGGAGGCACAACAGGGCAGCGTGGCAGCACGTACTGCCGGCCGGGGTCTTTGCCTACACGCAGCCTGCCAGTGACGGGGGGCCATCCCTACATTGTCAAGGAAGCGCCTTTATTTATGCTATCGAACAAGTGGTTGAATAGGCCGAGTGTAGCACCTGCCAGCACAAGTGTCAAGCTTGTAAATCCGTGCAGCAGGGAGGCATCCCCCGTCGAGCGCCAGATCTAAGGATACCTCACATTGCAGAAAGGCTATACTTGTGGTAACTTAGACGTCAACACCAGAACCTGGATCTAAACTTTTCTATATAAAAATACTTCCGCAAAGCAAGAATACTTCTACAAAGGAACGGACGGACTGATATGGGTGCAGACTCGGGTCATCACCACCCAACCCGTCGTCCCACACGAGTGACAACCGACCAAGGGAGCGGGCGCGCCATCAGAGAGGTCATTCTCCGGCAGTCGTACCGGGCGCATATTGGCCATATCGGCTCGGCGCTCTCAGTGGCGGACATTCTCGCCGCGCTGTACGATCACGTGCTGCATATTCCCGACCCGGACGACCCGGACCGTGACCGCTTCGTCCTCTCCAAGGGCCACGCCGCGCTCGCTCTCTACGCAGCGCTGCACCGCCAGGGCTGGCTTACAGCCGCGGAGCTCGACACGTTCTGCGGCGACGGCACCCTGCTCGGCGTCCACCCCGAGCACGCCCTCCGAGGCGTGGACTTCTCGACCGGCTCGCTCGGCCAGGGGCTATCTATGGGCGTCGGCGCCGCCCTCGCCGCGCGCATGAGCGGCTCGGCACGGCGCGTGTTCGTCTTGCTCAGCGACGCCGAGTGCAACGAGGGGTCGATCTGGGAGGCGATCATGTTCGCCGCGCACCAGCGGCTTGCCAATCTGGTGGCCATCGTGGATCTCAACGGGCAACAGGCCCTCGGCTACACCGCCGACGTGCTCGACCTCTCGCCCATGGCCGAGCGCTGGCGGGCCTTCGGCTGGGATGTGCACACCGTGGACGGCCACGACATCACAAGCATCGTGGCGACGATCGCCGCCCTCAACACCGCCGCCGGCCAACCCCATGTGCTGATCGCGCACACGACGTTCGGGCGGGGCGTCAGCTACATGGAGCGCCAGATCAAGTGGCACTACTGGCCGATGAACGAGCAGGAGTACCGCCAGGCCCTCGCTGAGATTGGAGCCTCACCGTGAGGTCTACGTTTATCAGCACGCTCGTCGATCTCGCGGCGCAGGACGAGCGGATCGTCCTGCTTACCGGCGACTTGGGCTACTTGGCCATAGAGCCGTTCGCCGAGCGCTTCCCCGAGCGCTTCTTCAACGTCGGGGTGGCGGAGCAGCAGATGGTGGGTATGGCGACGGGCCTCGCCGAAGCGGGCTACATCCCCTTCTGCTACTCGATTGTCACGTTCGCGACCCTGCGCCCCTACGAGTTCATTCGCAACGGCCCGGTCCTCCACAACTTGCCGGTACGCATCGTCGGCGTGGGCGGCGGCGTCGAGTACGGCCACAACGGCCCGACTCACTACGGCATCGAGGACGTCGGCGTGATGCGCGTGCAGCCCGGCCTGATGGTGGTGGCGCCGGCAGACTATGCGCAGACCCGCACCGCGCTGACCGCCACCTGGGACCACCCGGGGCCCGTCTTCTACCGCCTCGGCAAGGACGAGCGCACCACGGTGCCGGGCCTCGACGGCCGGTACGCGCCCGGGCGCGTTGATGTGCTCCGCGACGGGAGCGACGCACTGCTCGTCGCCATGGGCAGCGTCGCCGCCGAGGCCGCCGCGGCCGCCGATCTGCTGGCCGCCGATGGCATAGCCTGCGGCGTGGCTGTGGTCTCCACCCTTAACCCCGCTCCCGCCGAGGACCTGGCGGCGCTGCTGCGGGGCTACAGCCTCGCGCTCAGCGTCGAGGCGCACTATCTCGTCGGCGGCGTCGGCTCGCTGACGGCCGAAGTCTGCGCCGAGGAGGGGCTGCGGTGCCGCCTGGTGCGCTGTGGCATCGGGCGGGCGCCCGCCGCTATGTCGGGCCGCCCGGACCACCTCTACCATGTGGTCGGCATCAGCCGCGAGGCCCTGGCCGC
>DAOLDO010000807.1:0-3345 GCA_035327325.1 Chloroflexaceae bacterium
CCGCTGCCGCGCGGCGCAGATTGCGCCGGGCCGGGCGCCTTATTGTCCCCGGCGGAGCGGCCTATGTTCAGCGATCTCGACGAGACCATCAGGCAGATCCTGGTCAAAGAAGGGGGCCTTGACCCCGCCGAGATCGAGATCAGCTTCGAGATTCCCAACCGCGAGTGGTCGGCCGGGATCTCGAAGCCGACGATCAACTGCTACCTCTTCGACATTCGCGAGAACCGCGAGCTGCGCCAGGGCGGCATGCAGACCGACCGCGGCGGGGCCAACGGGGCGGCCACGCGCCGCCGCCCGCCCCTGCGCCTCGACCTGACCTACCTGATCACCGCCTGGACGCGCGCCGTCGAGGACGAGCACCGCCTGCTCTGGCATGCCCTGCGCACCCTGATGCGCTTCGCCACCCTGCCCGGCCCCATGCTCCAGGGCGAGCTCCGGGGCCACGCGCTGCCCGTCCACACCAGACTGGCCCAGGAGGGCGTGCTGAAGAGCCCCGGCGAGTTCTGGACCGCTCTGGAGAACCAGCTCAAGCCGAGCCTGAGCTACGTGGCCACCCTCGCCGTTGACCACGCCTCCGTCCCGGCGGGCCCGCCCGTCTTCACCTTCACCACGGGCCTGCGCACCCTCGAGCTCGCCGACGGCGGGGCGGCCGACACGCGCCTCGGCGGCGTGGTGCGCGATGGGGCCGGCGCCGCTCTGGCCGGCGTGGTCGTGCAGGTCGAGGGCCACGGCGCCCCCGCCACCACAGGCCCCGACGGTCGCTTCACCCTCCGCGTCCCCCGCCCGGGCCCCTACATCCTGGTGGCCCGCTCGGGCGAGACGATGACGCGCCAGCCCGTCACCGTGCCGGCGCCTGACTATAGTCTGACCCTCGAGGCGTGAGGTGTGAGGTGTGAGGTGTAACCTGGCGCACGGCCGCCATCGTAGCGGAATCACACCTCACACAGCGAGCGCCAGCGAGCGGCTCACACCTCGCACAGCGAGCAACCGGCGTACGCAACAGGAGACCATCAATGACGAGCTACCAGTCCCCAGGCGTCTACATCCGTGAGATCAGCGGCATGAAGTCGATCCAGGCCGCGGGCACCTCGGTGGTGGCCTTCGTCGGCTTCACCAAGTCGCGGCCTCTCGACGCCCAGCCAGGCGAGCCGCGCCTGGTCACCAGCTGGAACCAGTACGTGGCCGAGTTCGGCGACTTCGTCGAGGGCTTCCACCTGCCCATGTCGGTCTACGGCTACTTCCAGAACGGCGGCGGCATCTGCTACATCCTCAGCCTGCTCACCGCCGACGAGCGCGGCGGCCGCTCGGGCGCCAGGGCCGCCACGGCCAAGACCCGCGGCCTCAGCCTGCCCGGCAGCGGCGAGGCCGTCGCCGCCACCGCCGAGCTGCAGCCCCGCGTTGACGGCGCCGTGTCGGTCACCGTCGAGCACGTCGGCGACAGCGACGACCAGTTCCGCGTCGCCGTGCGCGGCCCCGAGGGCGAGGAGAGCTTCGACCGCCTGAGCATGAGCAAGGCCAAGGGCTCGCGCAACATGGCGGAGGTGCTCAACGCCGAGTCGAAGCTGCTGCGCGTGCGCGAGCTCGACTCGCCCGCGGCCCTGGCCGACCGCCGCCCCCGCGCCGGCACCTACCGCATTGACGCCGCGCTCGCGACCGCCGCCGCCCCCGTCGCCATCTCGCAGAAGGAGCTCGAGGGCGACCCCAACGGCAGCCCGCGCACCGGGCTCGCCGGCCTCAGCGCCGTCGAGGAGATCACCATCGTCTGTATGCCCGACCTGATGTCGGCCTCGAACGAGGACATTGCGATGTACCAGAAGGCCCTCGTCGCCCACTGCGAGGCCATGAAGGACCGCGTTGCCATCCTCGACGCGCCCCGCGGCCTCTCGCCCCAGCAGGTCAAGAAGTGGTCGAAGGAGACCCTCAACGTCAACAGCTCCTACGCCGCCCTCTACTACCCCTGGGTCAAGGTGCGCAACCCGCTGGCCAACGGCAAGGGCGAGAAGACCATGCTCGTGCCTCCCTCGGGGCTGATCGCCGGCGTCTACGCCCGGGTGGACCGCGAGCGCGGCGTGCACAAGGCCCCCGCCAACGAGGACCTCTTCGGCGTGCTCGACGTCGAGCGCAAGATCACCACGCCCGAGCAGGACACGCTCAACCCCGACGGGATCAACTGCATCCGTAACTTCCCCGGTCGCGGCATCAGGATCTGGGGCGCCCGCACCCTGGCCGGCGGCGAGAGCGAGTGGCGCTACATCAACGTCAGGCGGCTCTTCTGCATGCTCGAGGAGTCGATCTACGAGGGCACCCAGTGGGCCGTCTTCGAGCCCAACGACACCGACCTCTGGGCCCGCCTGCGCCGCGACATCGGCGCCTTCCTCAAGCGCATCTGGCTCCAGGGCGCCCTCTTCGGCAATACCCCGGAGGAGGCATATTACGTCAAGTGCGACGCCGACAACAACCCGCCCGAGACCCGCGAGAACGGCGAGCTCTACATCGAGATCGGCATCGCCCCCGTCAAGCCCGCCGAGTTCATCATCATCAGCTTCAAGCAGATCAGCGGCGTCGCCCAGTAGAGACGCAGCATGCTGCGTCGCCCCACCACCGCGCAGAGGCGCAACCCTCTGCACCAGGAGGTAACCCATGCCGGCAGCAAAAGACGTGATCGAGGGCGATCCTCTAGTTAGTTATAACTTTGGGATCGAGGTCGAGGGCATCATCTCGGGCTTCTTCACCGAGTGCGCGGGGCTCGGCAGCGAGAGCGAGGTGATCGAGCACAAGGTGGTCGGCTCCAAGGGCAAGGAGGTCGTGCGCAAGATCCCCGGCCGCCTCAAGTGGGGCGACATCACGCTCAAGCGCGGCGTGACCACCAACATGGACTTCTGGACCTGGCGCAAGATGGTCGAGGACGGCGACGTGGCCAAGGCGCGCAAGAACGGCTCGATCATCATGTACGACCAGGAGGGCGAGGAGGTCGCCCGCTGGAACTTCCAGCGCGGCTGGCCCTCCAAGGTCAGCGGCCCCTCGGTCAAGTCCGACGGCAACGAGGTCGTGGTCGAGGAGGTCACCATCGTCCACGAGTACATCGAGCGCATGTCGTAGCCCACCCCGGCGCAATGCGGCGCACAGCTTCCGCCGCAGACCTCACCCCCGCCGCTGCGCGGCGCCCCCTCTCCGCCGCGGAGAGGGGGCACGGGGTGAGGTCCAGATACCAGAGGAGCCCGCATGCCCACCCAGCCCCAGCATAACGGCGGCGCCGCCACGGCGCTCCAGACCGAGTTCGAGGTCACCCTGCCCCGCGGCTACGTTGACGGCGAGGGCAAC
The DNA here is from genome assembly GCA_035327325.1 of Chloroflexaceae bacterium. Taxonomy (GTDB): domain Bacteria; phylum Chloroflexota; class Chloroflexia; order Chloroflexales; family Chloroflexaceae; genus CAIWXH01. The sequence goes on from DAOLDO010000807.1 coordinate 3,322, forward strand.
CTGCACCGCCACGGCGTGATGCGC
>DAOLDO010000808.1:0-3344 GCA_035327325.1 Chloroflexaceae bacterium
GGGCGCTCGTCAGCTCAGCTCGCATTGGCTAGAACCTCCCCAGGGTGATCTGCGGGGTCCCCGGCGGACACGCTCCGCGTCCCATCCCTCATTTAACCGCCTCCGGCAGCCGCTCGATCCTTTCCAGGGCCACCTGCTTGGCCTTGGCGCTCCCCTCCCAGTCAGACGGCTCAAAGATGACATTCGCGTTCTCGTCAACCATGTCGGTGCTCGTGATGACCGTCATCGTGGTCTTCAGCTCCTGCACCGCCGTGAAGCGAGCCTCGCAGATGCCCACGTACTTAGTCCCGTCCTCGAGCAGACCGAAGATCGCGATCATATGGGCCTGCTTGTGGACCGTCGCGTAGTTGACGTCGTAGATAAAGAACAAGCGGAACGCACCCCGCTCCACCTGCGAGTAGTCGAACTTTCGCGCGTACTCGGCCAGTTGCCGCCGCAGCTGTTCGCTGGTTACGGCGTCCTTCCCCTTTTCGCCCACCCCGCCCTGCTCCGCCGGGCCCTTCTTGCCGGGACCGCCCTTGCCGCCGCTCTTCTTTCCGCCCTTGTCGCCGCCGGGCTTCTCGCCCTTGTCAGGCCCGCCCTGGGGCTTCGCCGTCTCGGCGACCGCCTTCTCGAGCTTGTCCAGCACGCTCTTGGCCGTCTCGCCGGGCTTGACCGCGCTCAGGCGCGCCGCCAGGGCCTCGTACTGCTCGGCGGTGAGCTTGGTGCCGAGGATGGCGAGGAAGCGCTCGACCACCTCGTCGGTCACCGCCAGCTCCTTGCCGGCCGTCTTGCTCACGGCGCCGGTCATCTCGTCGAACAGCCTGCGCACCAGCTCGGGCGCCGCCGCCAGCTTCTTCAGCGTCTCGGGCTTGAGGGCGGGGTGCTGTTTAGCCAGGTCGGCCTCGGTCTTCGCCTGCTCGGCCGCCACAGCCTTGGCCAGCTCGTCGAGCATCTGGTCCGGCGTCTGCTGCTGCCCCGGCTGCACGCGGCCGGCGATCGCGTCAATCTGGGCCTGGGTGAGGGTCGGCGGCACGATCGCGAGGAAGCGCTCGATCTGCGCGTCGGTGAGCGCCGTGCCGGGGCCCGTCTTCGCGGTCACGCGCTCCAGCAGCCTGCGCACCGACTCGCCAGACTGCTCCAGCTTTTTGAGCGTCTCGGGCTTGAGCGCCGCCTGGCCCTGCTGCCCAGTGGCGCCCCCCGCCCCGGGGGCGCCTTGAGCCTCCGCGCCCGGGTCCTTGACCTCGCCCCGCTTGATCTGGTCGAGCCGCGCCCGCAGCTGCTCGACGGTCATTGTCGTCTCGGCGACCTTGCCGCCCGTCGTCTCGAGGACCGAGACGATCGCCTCCAGGTCCTCCTGGCTGAACTGGTCCTTGTGCTCGGCGATCAGCTTCAGCATGGCGTTGCTGGCCGCCTTGGCCTTGTCCGAGGGCGTCTTGGCGTCCTTCATGGCCGCCTCGAGCCGCTCGCGCAGGGCCGGGTTGGACTTCAGGGCCTCCTTGATCGCGTCGGGCGTCTCGACCCCCGAGTTCTCGATCGCCTTGAGGATGTTGCTGATCGGGTCGCCCTCGGCCGCGAAGGCGATCTCGGCGTCGGTGGTCAGCACGACCAGGATGGTCGCGGCGGCCAGGCCCGCGGCGACGTAGGGGTTTCGGGCGAGCACCTTGGCGCCCAGCTTCTGCATGGGGTTCTTGAACTGGCTGTAGGCGGCCGCCAGGAGCAGGGCGAGGATCGCCTCTTTGGTCAGATCCTTGAGCATGTCGTACAGCAGCAGGCCGTTGTCGTTCCAGGCCCGCATGTACAGGTCGCCCCCGAGGGCGTAGCAGGGCGACGGGCTCCAGTCCCCCGGCTCCCACTTGCGCGAGGCGCCGCCGTTCCTGCCGCAGTCGGGGATCGCCGAGAGGGCCGTGGCCTCGCCGGTGTCGGCCCAGAGGCGCACGCGGTGGGCCGGGGCCTGGCCTGGCGTGGTCACGTCGTAGATCTGGGCCCGCGTGAAGTCAATGATGTCGGGCTGGGCCAGGAACATGCCGCTCTTGGCCGCCAGGTGCGACTTGAAGCAGTCGAGGTCGCGCCCCGCCGCCGTGGTGAGCGGCGCGCTCAGGGCGGTCCAGCTCTTGTTGGTCCCGATCAGGCCGGGGCGGCTCGAGCGGTACTGGTTTTGCAGGCACAGCTCGGCCGCCTCCCAGCGCAGCCCCCCGCCGCCCAGGCTCGTGGCGATCGGCGGGCAGACGGCGCTCGGCAGGCAGGCGCGCTGGAGCATGGCCGGCGCGCCGCCCTGCTGGACGGTGTGGGCCAGCTCGTGGGCCAGCAGGCGCAGCCCCGCGCCGTGCCGGGGGGCGTACTGGCCGCTGTCGAAGACGATATGGCTGCCGACGGTGTAGGCGCGGGCCTGCACGGCCCTGGCCGACTCGGCGGCCCTGGCGTCGGTGTGCACGCGCACCTGGCCGAAGTCGTGGCCGAACCGCCGCTCCATCGCGGCCCTCGTGGTCCCGTCGAGGGGCCGCCCCGGCGTCGCCAGCACCTCGGCGACGATCGGCGGCGCCTCGCCCTCGCCCTGGCCCGCGTCGGCCGACGTGGCGCGGCTCAGCCTCGGGGCGGCGCCTGGACGCGTCGCGGCCGGGTCGCCGCGCACGGCCGCCTCGGCGGCGCGATCCGCCTCGGCCTCGAGGGCGCCCGCGGGGCTGCCCACCACGAGCCGCCCCTTGCGCTGCAGCCGCTCGGCCCTGCACGCGGCGCACGCGCCGTCGGGCCCTGGCGCCCCGCCGCACGCGCAGCGGCGCTGCAGCAGGCGCGCCGTGGGCGGGGCCTGCTGCGGCTGTGGCCGGTTCGGGGCTTGTGTGCGCTCGACGGTCAAGTGGGTGCGCTTTCGCTACTGGCTCTCATCCCTCATCGCTCCTATCCCCAGCCCGCCAGCTCGGCCTCGTTCAGCGGCTTCTCGAGCTTGGCGAACTCCGCCCGCGCGGCGCTGGCCAGGTGGCCCATGCCGATCGGCCCGCCCTCGGCCGCCGCCGCGAAGGCCGCGCCCAGGGCGATATTGCGAATGTTCCCGCCCGCCACGCTCAGCCGGGCCAGCCTGGCGATGTCCACCCCGTCCAGTGGCGCCTCGGGCGGGAACGACAGGCGCCAGATCGCCGCCCGCTGGGCCAGGTCGGGGAACGGGAAGTTGACCACGAAGCGCAGGCGGCGCAGGAAGGCCGTGTCCAGGTCGCCCTTGCGGTTGGTCGCCAGCACCGCCAGCCCCCTGTACGCCTCCATGCGCTGGAGCAGGTAGTTGATCTCGATGTTGGCGTAGCGGTCGTGGCTGTCCTTCACCTCGCCGCGCTTGCCGAACAGGGCGTCGGCCTCGTCGAAGAACAGGATCGCCC
>DAOLDO010000809.1:0-3336 GCA_035327325.1 Chloroflexaceae bacterium
CCCCGCCACGACACTCGGGTACTTCACCTCACGCGAGCCAGGGACCTGCAGCTCGGCGAGCACGCGCAGCTGGGGGCCCTCCTGAGCCTGGGCCTGCGGCCCGCCGGAGGCCGCGAACGTGGCGGCGAGCATCGCGAGGCTGCACAGCGCGATGATAGTCTTTCGCAGCATTGGTCTGTATCCTTTTGGGCGGGGGGCCAAGACGAAGCGTGGTCTCCTCACTCCCCCACCGGTCAAACTGGCTGGCCGTTCGCTCCGATGGCCTTACGGCGCGGTCACGATGACGTCGTCGAAGAGGATGCCGCCGATGGCGCGGGTGTAGAGGCCGGCCCGCCCCGCCGGCAGCGGGCGCGGGTCCTCGGCCTCGGCCACCACCTGCCCGTTCAGCGTCACCGTCAGGCTGCCCCCCTGCACCCGCAGCGCCAGCACGTGCCACTGCCGCTCCTCGAACCCCGGCGCGATGATCTCGGTCAGGGTCGTCGCCACCCCGTTTTCCACCTTCTCCAGCACCTGCTTGGGCGTGGCCTCGTAGCTGTTCTTCAACGCCCGGTAGCGGTAGTAGCTCGCCGTGGTCGGCGTCTCCCCGCTGTAGCGCGCCAGCAGCCCCACCGTGCCGTTGGTCAGGTCGTAGAAGCTGGTCTGCACCGTATAGTCGCTCCAGCCGGCCTCGCCAATCAGGGCCGCGGTCTGCTGGATCGAGGGGTTGCGGGCCCGCCCGGCGGCCTGCTGGGCCAGGCGGCCCTCCGCGGTCACGGCCCAGTTGGAGGGGTTGTCGGGCAGCACGGGGTCGAGGTCCACGAACTGCCAGGCGGCCAGGGCGGCGGCGGCGTCAAAGCCGGTCTGGGCCAGGGGGACCCCGGCGAGCTGGGCGACGGCGGGCGGGGCGCCGATGGTGGGCGTGGGCGGGAACGCAGGGTACTCCAGCAGGGGCTGGGGCTCCTGGGCCACGCCCCGCGGCGCCTGCCACAGGCTCACCGCCACCGCCCCCGCCACCAGGACCCCGACGATGCCGACGACAGCTGAGGGCAAGATCCGTCGCTTCATAACAGCACCTCACACCAGTTCATGGCCACGCCGCCGGCCTGGCTCTAAAAACGATTGTCAATCGGCCCCTATTGTACTACGGCAAAAGCCTTTTTTCGAGTAGGAAAAAGGTCGTGGGATGTGTAAAGCCTCGGCACCTGGGCCGAGGCTTTACGCGGGCGTGGGCGGACAGGGCTACTTGCGCAGCCAGGGGAGGAGGGTGTCCAGGTACTCCATCTGGCTCGCCTCCACCCGCACCGACAGGTAGCCGTCGGTGGGGTTGCCGGCGCCGTCGAGGAAGCGGACGTAGATGAAGAAGTCGCCGGCCTCCTGCTGGGCCCTGGTGAGCCCGGTGGCCAGGCTCCAGTCGCGCAGCACGACCTTGTAGTCCTCGCCGTCGGCCACGCTGGGCGGAGCGTCAACCACGGACCACTTCAGGTTGGGGTCGGAGAGCGGGTTCTCCACCTCGTCGGGCGAGTTGGCGATCCAGAAGCCCCAGAAGCGACGGTTCGGGTCGGGGTCGCTCGGGTCCCTGTAGGTCTCGTCACGGATGTTGAGGTTGGTGAAGGTGAGGTCCTGCAGAATATCGCCCTTCGGGCTGGCGGCGACCTCCAGGGTGCCGGGGTTCTGCTCGTTGAGGACGGGCTTGTCCTCGTCGAGGATCACGGTGAAGGGGAAGATGCGCACATTGCCGGCGCCGTCGGCCACGCGGACGTAGAAGGTCGTCTGCTGGCCGGCCACCAGGGCCGTCTGGTTGGGCAGAGGCACCACGCCGGCGAAGTTACCGTTGGCGTCCAGGTCGTAGGACGCATCGGCCGCGTTGGGCGTAGCGCCGACGCCGAGGGACGACAGGCCATTGCAGTCGGTCACGTTGATCACCGTGAGGTGGACCTGGCGGGCCCTGGTGTAGCGTGGGTCGCCGCCGGGGGCGCCCGTATCGCCGGCGGCGCGGGGCCCGAACGCCGACGGGTTATTCACCACAACGGACGCCTCGACCAGGCCGTCGATCTGCACGGTGTCGCTGCTGGGCCGGTTCTCGAGCTCGACGGGCTGGCCGGCGCTGTTGAGCCGCGCCAGCTGCGTGTAGAGGATCGCGTTTTCGCAGGTGAGGCTGTTGTAGATCTCCTCGGGCACGCGGACGCGCAGGGTGGCCGCATAGGGCACCCAGGGGTCGCCGGCGGCGGGCTCGCGGTTCCAGGCGTAGCGCACGTGGGTCGGCGTGCCGACTACATTGCGGAAGCTCACCAGGACGGTGTTGTCCACGCTGCGGGCCGCGCGGGGGGCGTCGTTCTCGACCACGGGCTGGCCGCCGAAGACGGCGATATCGGGCTGGAAGAGGGCGTAGAGCGTGCGCAGGCCCGAGCCCGAGAACTCCTCGGTGACGCTGTGGTTGTAGGCCGCGTTGTTGCCGAGGCTCCCGTAGCCGCGCGAGTTGAAGAGGGCGCCGCGCCTACCGCTGCCGACGGGGCCGACGGGCGCGGCGTTGGCGGGCTTGAAGGCGTAGTAGACCTGGTTGTCGCCCGAGGGCGCGGCCAGCCAGGTGAAGTGCACGTTGCCGCCCTCGTCGGCGTTGACGCTGACCGTGCCGGTGATCTTGCCGCCGGTCAGGCGCGAGCGCGGCCAGCTGCCGTCGGAGGCCCGCTCGGCGTAGAACACGCCCGAGTTACCGCCGCTCTCGGCCACGCCGCGCCAGGCCGCGTAGACCTTGCCGTCGGGCCCGATCGAGACCGACGAGTCGGCGTAGTCCCCGGCGAATGTGGTGACGCGCTGCACATTGAAGTCGCTGCCGTTCCACAGGCCGACGAAGATCTGCAAGCGGTTGCCCGCGCCGGCGGTGAAGGTGACGGCCATGCTGCCGTTGGGCCCGCCTGCCAGGCCGATCGGCGAGTTGTAGGCCACGATGTCGTTGTCTACGTTGCGCACGTTCGACCAGCTCACGCCGCCGTCGCTGGAGAAGCGGTAGCGGATCGGCCGGTCGGGGATGCGGTAGGCGACGAAGATCTGGCCGTTGCTGCTCACGGCGACCTGGGGCGAGACCGGGAAGCTCGCGCCGCGGTCCACGGTGCGCGTGGGGCCCCAGACGCCGTTGCTGTTGCGCTGGCGCAGGAAGATCGTGCGCGAGGGCTGGTTGACCCAGGCGGCGTAGATGGTGCCGTCGGGGCCCTTCGCCACCGAGGTGGTCGAGAAGTCGGGCTGGCCCTCGGCGGGGCCGAGCTCGACCGGGTTGGGGAAGCTCGTCGCCGCGGCGGCCTTCGTCCAGGCCAGGGCCTCGTCGCGGTTGGCGTTGCCGGTCACGTGGACCAGGTCGCCGCC
>DAOLDO010000810.1:0-3336 GCA_035327325.1 Chloroflexaceae bacterium
GCCCGCCGGCGCGCCCGACCTCGCCCGGGCCGCGGCGGCCTTCCGCGCCCACGGGCTGCCCGTCGCCGCCTGAGCGCCGGCATCGGCCCGCGCCCGCCGAAGGTCGGCCCCGACCTAGAACTCATTCTCCCCCTCCGGCCCCCCTCTGCTCTCCCCCAGAGGGGGGCACTGCGTCTGGGGGGCGGGCGCCGCGTTCGGCCGCAGGGGGGAGAGACGCCCCGGCGCCGTGTGGTATGATACCCCCGCTGGGTATCATCGCGCGAAGCACAGGTGGTTCTGCTGTGAACAAGGGTGTCGTCTACGCGGCGGGCGCGTACCTCACGTGGGGGCTGCTGCCGCTCTTCTGGAAGGCGCTGCAGCACGTCCCGGCCCTCGAGATCCTCGCCAACCGGGTGGCCTGGGCCCTGGTGGTGGGGCTGGCCGTGGGGGCGGTGCGGGGTAGCTGGGGGTGGCTGGGCGCGGCCCTGCGCAGCCCGCGCACGCTGCTGACCTTCGGCGCCTCGGCGCTGCTGCTGGCGGTGAACTGGGGGCTCTACATCTGGGCGGTGAACGCCGGGCATGTGGTCGAGACGAGCCTGGGCTACTTCATCAACCCCCTGGTCAACGTCTTCCTGGGGGTGGTGTTCCTGCGCGAGCGGCTGCGGGTGGGGCAGGGCGCGGCGATCGCCCTGGCCCTGGCGGGCGTGCTCTACCTGACGGTGAGCTACGGCTCGCCGCCGTGGATCGCCCTGACCCTGGCCGCCAGCTTCGGCGGCTACGGGCTGCTGCGCAAGCTGGCGCCCCTCAACTCGCTCGAGGGGTTCACCCTCGAGACCATGGTCATGGCCCTGCCGGCCGTGGCCTACCTCGGCTATATCGAGGCCACGACGGGGGCGAGCGCGCTCCTGCACGGCGGGGCCGGCACGGCGCTGCTGCTGGCCTCGTCTGGCGTGGTGACGGCGGTGCCGCTGCTGCTCTTCGCGGCCGGCGCCCGCCGGGTGACCATGACCACCCTCGGCCTGCTCCAGTACATCGCGCCGACCATGCAGTTCATGCTCGGGGTGCTGGTCTACGGCGAGGCGCTGAGCCCGGCGCGCCTGCTCGGCTTCGGCCTGGTCTGGGTCGCCCTGGCGGTCTACTCGCTCGAGGGGGCCCTGGCCGGGGGGCGGGCAGCCCGCGCCCGGCGCGAGGCGGGCTCGGCCCGGGCGTAGCGGAGCGGCCCGCCACCCAGACCGATCGGTCAGGAGCGGCGGGTGAAGAAGCGGTGCACCATCTCGGTGTGCAGCGGGAAGGCCAGGTCGGCGGGGGCGGTGAGGGTCAGGCGGGCCTCGGCCTCGCGGTTGGGGCGGAAGGGCGTCAGGTCGGCGGCGCGCAGCTGGGGGCCGAGGCCGAAGACCAGCAGGTAGCCGTCTGGCGTGCTGCGCGTGCCGAAGTCGGTGATCGTCTCGGGGCGCACGGTCACGCCGGCCTCCTCGCGCAGCTCGCGGGCCGCCGCCTGCTGCCAGCTTTCGTGCATCTCGATGAAGCCGCCGGGCAGCGCGAGCTGGCCCTGGCGGGGCGCCGCGCTGCGCCGGATCACCAGCAGCCCGTCGTCAACCGGCTGCAGGACCAGGGCGACCGGCAGCGGGTTGCGGTAGGTCGTGCTGCCGCAGTGGCCGCAGATCCGCGGCCAGCGCTGGCCGTCGAGGAACGGGTGGCCGCAGAACGAGCAGTGGCTGTGCTGGCGATACATGCGTGGGCTCCGGGTGCAGGCGCGGGCCGGTCGGCTGTCCGCTGATTATACGCTATCTTCCGCCCTCGGTTAAAGGCCCGTTACCGGCACGGGCGAAACCTTCCCCGCGCCGAAAGGTTCGCCATGCTACAGTGAGCCGCAGAACGCCAGCCCCGCGCTCAGTGACAGGGGGACCCTGTGACCAGTATCCTGATCATCCATCAGGGCGACGGCGATGAGGCCGCCGCCCTCTCTGTGCTCGGCCGCACGGTCGAGGCCCGCTGGCTCGGCTGCGGGGGCGACCCCGCCCGGGCCCGCGAGCTCATCCTCGCCCACGACGGCCACGTGGACGCCATCGCCCTCGAGGGCCTGCCCGCCCGCCTCTGCCTCGGCGGCGCCAGCCGGGCCTACCCGCCCGGCCAGCGCCTCGTCACCGCCGCCCGCGTCACGCCGGTGGTTGACGGGTCGGGCGCCCGCGCCATGCTCGAGCGCTGGGCCGTGACCCTGGCCGACAAGGCCCAGCCCGGCATCTTCGCCGAGAAGCGTGTGCTCATGGCCCCCGGCCTCAACCACGAGGGCCTCGCCCAGGCCCTCGGCCGCCGCGCCGCGGCCCTGCGCTTCGCCGACCCGGTGCTCTTCTTCGGCGTGCCCGCCCTCCCCGGCGTCGGCAGCCGCGCCACCCTCGACGGCGCCGCCGGCCCCACCCTCGAGCAGCTCCGCGAGGCCGAGCCCGCCCGCCTGGCCCGCCCCCGCCCCGCCAACGGCTCCCGTCCCGCCGCCGCCCTCTTCGCCTGGGCCGACGTGATCGCCGGCGATCTGGCCACGATCCGGGCCTGGGCCCCCGCCGAGCTCAAACGCAAGACCGTCGTCGTCGACTCGGCCGCGCCCGACGACCTGGCCGACCTGCGCGCCCGCGGCGCGACCCTCGTCGTCGCCCTCTACGACGCGCTGGTGGCCGGCGGCCGCCCCGGGCCCCTCGGCGCCGCCACGGTCGAGGCCCTGCTCGCCGCCCTGCGCCCCGACCCCGCCGCCCCCCTGAGCGAGGATACCTACCTCGACCTGCTCGCCGAGCTCCAGTGGACTCCACGCATCCACGTCCTGCAGCCCGAGGAGGCCGGGCTCAACCGCTTCGCCTTCGTCATCCACCCGCTCAACGTGCGCTTCATCCACGGCCACAGGTGGTTCCGCTGGACGCGCTACCTCCCCGACGCCCTGGTCGAGGCCGTCGCCGCCTACAACCCGCCCCTCTACCTCGGCCGGATCAAGGGCGGCGTCTCGCCCGCCACGGGCCAGCGCATCGAGGGCCACCTGATCGCCCTCGGCGCGACGCCCCGCCAGATGATGCGCCACGGCGAGCGCTTCACCTACAGGCGCCTCAACCGGGCCGCCCGCATGGCCGAGCGCCTCGGCGCCAGGATCATGGGCCTGGGCGCCTTTACCTCGGTGGTGGGCGACGCCGGCATCACCGTCGCCCACGAGGCCGACATCGCCATCACCAGCGGCAACAGCCTCACCGTGGCCGCCACCCTCGAGGCCGCCAAGCAGGCCGTGCGCAAGATGGGCGCCCAGGACCTCGCCCACGGTCGCGCGATGGTGATCGGGGCCACCGGCTCGATCGGCTCGGTCTGCGCCCGCCTGCTCGCCCA
>DAOLDO010000811.1:0-3334 GCA_035327325.1 Chloroflexaceae bacterium
GCCCCTAGAGGCCCCGCCGCACCCCGGCAATCAGGTCGCCGCCCCCCTCGCGCCCGAGCCACCACAGCACGCCCAGGTTGAGCAGGACCACCAGCAGCAGCCCGCCGAGCAGCCCCCAGCCGTCGTAGCGCCACAGCCCGAGGCTGGTCGGCAGCCAGACGGCGTAGCCCAGCAGCAGCAGGCCGATCAGCTTCGCCCAGGCCGCCCCGCCGTCGCGCCAGCCGCCGAAGGCCGCGTGGGCCAGGGGCAGCCCGAGGGCCGCCATCCCATAGAAGAAGACCAGCCAGAGCAGCGCCGAGAGGGGCGAGCTGTCGCGGGCGAGCCCGTTCCAGGCGTACTCGCCCACGGCGGGCAACTCGTTCACCGGCCGGTCGAGCATGAGCGGCGGCGGCGTGTCGAGCGCCGGCGGCACCACGGGCAGGTCGCTCGTCAGCATCCCCGGCGCCCCGGGGCTCGTCACCCGGTAGACCGCCGTCTGGCCCTGCTGGAAGACCCGCTCGAGCGCCCCCGCCGCGGCCATGGCCTCGAACTTCGCCAGCCCCGCCCCGTCGTAGGTGGCCCGCTCGACCCCGCCCACGTAGAGGTACGCCACCCCGTACTGGCGCAGCAGATCGAGGGCCGTGCCGGCGTCCGGCGTGTTGTAGATCGTCTCCACCGTCCGCTGGCGGTGGGCGATCGCCGGGCCGGCGCCCACGACGTTGCGCTGCTGAACCTGGTGCCACTCCCATCCGAGCAGCGTGGGCAGGCCCGTGTTGCTCGCCACGCGCCCCGCCCACTGGTACGAGGGCAGGTGCGCCTCGAGGATCACGGGCGTGCCCTCGACGTTGCCGCGCAGCCAGTCGATCGCCGCCGCGTCCTCGTCCAGCGAGAAGGGCTGCCCGTGGTGCTCAGCGCTGACCGCGCCCATGAAGGCCGCCCCGTCGAGCCCGCGCGGCGCGTCGGGGGCCCAGCGGTCGCCGGCCCGCGCCGGGGTCGCCGTCAGCGGGTAGACCAGGGCCGCCGCCCCTAACAGGGCCAGCCCGCCCCGCACGACGTAGCGGGGCGCCCCGCCCACGGCCCACAGCCGCGGCAGCAGCGCCGCCGCCCCCAGGGCGAAGAGGGCCCAGGCGTGCAGCCCGAACTTGAACACCGTGTTCATGCGGCCGATGTCGCCCTTGACCGCCACCAGCTCGACCATGGCGACCACACCCACCGCCGCCACCAGCCACAGGCCGGGCAGCAGGGTGTCCAGCGGCGCCCGCCTGACCCGCCAGAGCAGCCAGGCGCCCAGCGCGAGGGCCGGCAGCAGCAGCACGACCGCAGGCCACCCCAGGGCCGCGCCCGCAAGGTAGAGCAGCCCCAGGGCCACGGCCATGGCCAGCGCCGGCAGGTCGCCCACGAGCCGCCGCGCCAGCAGCAGGCCCGCGGCGGCCGCCACCAGCAGCCAGTGGCCGTAGAGCTGCGTCAGCTCCCACACCGTCGTGCGCTGGGCCAGCAGCACCTGGGCCAGGGTGGAGCCCGCCAGCCCCTCGCGCCACAGCTCGACCCCCGAGGACTCGGTGGCGAAGCTGGCCGTGAACGGGGCGAAGAGCAGGTTGCCGGCGGCGACCATCGCCAGGGGCGGCAGCGCCACCAGGATGATCCGCCATGGCCAGCGCAGGCCCCGCCCGCGCCCCGCGCGCCAGCCCGCCACGGCCATGGTCAGGGCCGCCAGCCCCACAAAGGTCGGGTAGTCCCAGGTGTTCGTCGCCCGGATCGCGCCCGCCAGCAGCCCCGCCAGCAGCACGCCCCCGGCCAGGCGCCGCCAGGCCCCCGCCCCGATCGCCAGGGCCAGGCCGAGGGACAGCCCCAGGAGCGCAAGGCTCAGGGGCATCACCAGCATGTGGGCGTGCAGGTCGCCGAAGAGGAAGGTGAAGAAGGGGAACTCATTGACCGTCCCCTGCACGATCCGCGTCGCGTCCCAGTAGGCCCACTCGGGCCGCCCGTTCGCCCACTGGGCCCGGGCGTACCCGCTCAGCACCCAGAAGAACTGGGCCAGGTTCCCCAGCAGCAAGAGCAGGACAGGCGCCGCGCCTGCCGCAAACAAAGCACGACGCTCTCTGGTCTTTGGTCGTTGGTCGTTGGTCCGCTGCGGCGCCAGCAGGTTGTAGACCACGCCCCAGGCGCCCAGAGCGGTCAGCCCCATGGTCGTCGCCACGCCCAGGTTGAAGGCCAGGCTCGGCGCGGCGCCGCTCAGGTGGGCCAGGGCGCCCACCAGCACCGAGCCGAAGTAGTAGTAGTTGATGTAGCCGCCGGCGTGCCATGGGTCGTAGGGCGGGAAGGCCGCGCTGCGCAGCACCGCCGTCAGGTGGGCCAGCTCCATCGGCTTCTCGCCGCCCCTGGCCGGGTGCCAGAGGTCGGGGTTCAGCCAGCGCAGCAGCAGGCCGACGAGCAGGAAGCCCAGGAACACCGCCTCGCCGCCGAGGATGGCCGCCCGCCGCTCGCGCCAGAAGGCCCGCAGCTCGCCCCGGCCCAGCCAGGCCGCCCCCGCCCCCAGGGTCAGCACAGGCGCCGCGCAGAGCCACAGCGTCGCCGGGGTGAAGGCCAGCGGGAACGGTCCCCAGCCCACACCGTCCACGTTGCCTCGCCCCGGCACGCCCACGCCGGTGCCCAGGCTGCCCGCCAGCCAGGCCAGGTAGGCCACCGCCAGCAGCCCGAGGATCTTGCTCAGGCTGTAGCCGCGGTCGGGCAGCCAGGGCAGCAGCCGGAAGAGCAGGGCGAAGGCCGCCAGCCCGAGCAGCTGCAGCGCGGCCAGCCAGGCCAGCGGCGCCAGGGCCCGCGCCCAGCCCCCGCCTAGCAGCGCCGTCGGGGTTCCGGCCGCCGCGTACAGCGCCCACTGGCCCTCGGTCAGGCGCAGGGCCGTCTGGTTGCGGTCGGCGATGCGCACGGGCGACTTGTAGACCTCGCCCCAGAGCACGCCCTCGGTGATCACCGCCTCGGCCCGCTCGCGCGAGTAGGCCGGGGTCTTCTCGAAGATCAGCACCCGCGGGTGGTCGTAGACGTGGAAGGCCTCCTCGGCGGCCTGGTCGGGGATCGCCACGCCGAGGATGGAAGGGTACGAGGTCACCTCGGCGGCCAGCCTGAAGCCAAGCTCGCCCGTGAACAGCCCGTTGTAGTAGCGCATCAGGGCCGGGTAGCGCATGCGCAGCCGCGAGGTGCTGTCGTAGACCCTGTTGCTGGTCAGGGTGACGTAGTCGGCCCGGTCGAGCTGGTCGAGCAGCCCCTCCTCGAAGCGCCCGTCCGCGCCGCTTGCGCCCTCGTACTTGCGCGGCTCGTCCTCGGCGTAGGGCGCCGAGCCGATGCCCTCGAAGGTCGC
>DAOLDO010000812.1:0-3329 GCA_035327325.1 Chloroflexaceae bacterium
CCCACCACCGCCCTCGACGTCATGGTCGAGGCCCAGATCCTCGAGCTGCTCGACGGTCGGCGCCGCGAGCCCGACCTGGGCCTGATCATGGTCACCCACCCCCCCGGGGTGGTCGCCGAGACCTGCCAGTCGGTCCTGGTGATGTACGGCGGCCGCGTGGCCGAGCACGGCCCCGTGGACGAGGTCTTCGCCAGCCCGCGCCACCCCTACACGCGCCGGCTGCTCGGGGCCTTCCCCGACCTCGGGCGCCCCGACGCCGAGCTGGTCGGCATCCCCGGGTCGCCGCCGCGCCTGTCCGACCTGCCGCCGGGCTGCCGCTTCCACCCCCGCTGCGAGCTGGCCACCGAGCGCTGCCGCGCCGAGGCCCCCGCCCTGGTCAAGGTCGGCCCGGCCCACCGGGCGGCCTGCCACTATGTGTGAGGCTGACGCCCTATGACCACCGCCGAAGGTCCCATCCTCGAGGTGACCGAGCTCGCCAAGCACTACCCGCTGCGGCTGGGGCTGGCGGGCGCCCTGGCCGGCGCGCCGGCCGCGAGCGTGCGCGCCGTGGATGGGGTGAGCTTCAGCATGGCGCGCGGCGAGGTGCTGGCGGTGGTCGGCGAGAGCGGCTGCGGCAAGACCACCACGGCCCTCACCCTGCTCGGGCTGGTCGCGCCGAGCGGCGGCGCGGTGCGCTTCGAGGGCCGCCCGCTCCACGCCGAGCTGCGCCGCGACCGGGGCCTGCGCCAGGCCATCCAGATGGTCTTCCAGGACCCCTACGAGTCGCTCAACCCGCGTATGCGCGTCGGCGAGATCGTCGCCGAGCCCCTGGTGATCCACAGGCTGGCCCGCGGCGCCGAGCGCGACCGGCGCGTGCGCGACGCCCTCGAGGAGGTCGGGCTGCGCCCCGCCGAGGAGTTCGTCGGGCGGCTGCCCCACGAGCTCTCCGGCGGCCAGCGCCAGCGCGTGGCGATCGCGGCCGCCCTCGTCACCGGCCCGCACCTGCTGATCGCCGACGAGCCCGTGAGCATGCTCGACGTCTCGATCCGGGCCGACATTTTGCGCCTGCTCAACGACCTGCGCCGCCGCCGCGGGATCAGCATCCTCTTCATCACCCACGACCTGGCCACAGCGGCCCTCTTCGCCGACCGGGTCGCCGTGATGTACCTCGGCCGCATCGTCGAGCTCGGCCCCACCGAGGCCGTCATGCAGGCGCCCCAGCACCCCTACACCAGGGCCCTGCTCTCGGTGGTGCCCAGCATCAGCAGGCGCCGCCGCGAGCGCATCGTGCTCCAGGGCGAGACGCCCAACCCGGCGGACGTCCCCGCAGGCTGCCGCTTCCACCCCCGCTGCCCCATGGCCGAAGCCGCCTGCCGCGCCGCCGACCCCCACCTCGAGCCCAAGGGCGACCGCATGGTGGCCTGCATCAGGGTGTAGAAAAGCCCCCGCCGCGCGGCGGGGGCGGGGCCGGTCAGGATCGGGCTAGAAGCAGCCCTCGCCCTCGCAGACGCCGTCGGGGATGGGGATGAGCTCGGCGGGCTCGACGCCGCCGGGGTCGCCGCCGGGCGTGAGCACGTAGTCGGCCACGGCCCGCAGGCCGCTCGTGTTGCCGTAGGCCGTGTAGGTCCGCATGCCAACGGGCTCCTGCTCGCTCAGGTAGAGCACGGCCACGAACGAGCCGTCGTCGCTGGCCTGCACGTCGCCGACCCAGAGGGTCGAGTAGTCGGGCAGGGTCGCCCAGACCGTGACGATCTCGCGGGGCTGGTAGCCGTAGCCCTCGAAGGTGGCGTAGCTGCGCTGGTTGTCGGGGCTCGAGCGGACGGCCAGGTTGGCCTGGCCCGTGGCCTGGGTCAGGTCGTCAACGTGTACGTCGAACTCGCTGATGCCGTTCAGGCCCGTGCGCAGGCCCCTGGCGGTGAGGGCGTAGCGGCCCACCGGCGCCCCGCCGACGTAGAGCACGTACTCGATGCGGCCGCTCGGGCCCGCGCTGATCCGCCCCAGGTCCTCGACGTGGTTGTCGGGGTAGCGCAGCCAGACCGCCACCTCCTCGTCGGTGCCGTAGCCCGCGCCGCTGAAGATATAGTAGCTGCCCTGGGTGTCGCGGCGCGGCTCGGCGGCGAGGGTCACCCCCGCCGTGGTGCCGGGCGCCTGGCCGATGGCCACGTCAATCGAGGCGTAGACCTCGCGGCCGCTGCTCTGGCCGTGGGCCGTGTAGGTGTAGCGGCCGGTCGGGGTGAAGGTGGCGCCGAGAAAGTCGGGCAGGTAGGGGTAGCTGAAGCTGCCGTCGCCGTTGGTCGCCACCTCGGCGACGCCGTAGACGGTGTAGTCGGGGTAGGTGATCCAGACCGAGACCGTCTCGCCCGGCGAGAAGCCCGTGCCCACCAGGGTGACCGTGTCGTTCTGACGCGGGTTTGCCGGCGTGGCGCTCAGGCTCGCCGCCGCGAAGGTGCTGTAGCTCCACAGGGCGAGCAGCAGCGCCAGCCCCCCGGCGAAGACCCCCAGCAGCGCCCGCGTGTACAACCGCTGTCGTTCGCTGTGCATGTCCTTGCTCCCTCGTATCGTCTCTGTGGCGGACCTCACGCGATGTTCCCGGGCGTGGCGAATAGGCAGCCCCCCTTTCGGCGTAAAGGCGTGGCAGAGGTAGCCCCGCCCCTCTTCTAAAGCTACCCTGCCCGCGGGGGCCGACAGCCGATCGTAAGTAAAGGCTGGATGACAGGTCGTTTACTGGCCCGTTACAGCCGCTACGATTCCCATAGGGAGCGATCTATGCTATGATTGGCCCGGCAACAGCCTCGCCCGCCACGCACGCGGAAGGAACGGAACCAGGCATGTCCCGACAGCTCACGCGCATCACAGCCCTGCTGCTGCTGATCCTGACGACCCTCGCCGGCGCGGCCACGGCCGCGGCCGAGTCGCCCATCAGAGGCAAGACCTCGTCGCCCCGCCAGTCCGCCCCCGCCCTCACCCTCGCCCGCGGCAGCGTCACCGCCCGCCCCTACGCGGTGATGCTCGACAACCACCCGAAGGCCTACCCCCAGACCGGCATGAACCAGGCGCCCCTCGTCTTCGAGGCCCTGGCCGAGTATGGCATCACCCGCTACATGGCGATCTTCGTGCCCGGGATCAGCCCCGAGCTGCGCACGATCGGCCCGGTGCGCAGCGCCCGCTCGTACTATGTCGAGTACGCCAAGGGCCTGCGCGGGATCTACGTCCACGCCGGCGGCGCCCCCGACGCCCTGACCATGGCCCGGACCTCGGTCGAGATCACGGACATGGACGCCCTGCGCCGCGACGCCGGGGCCTTCTTCCGCCGGGCCTCCGACCGGGCCGCGCCCCACAACCTCTACACC
>DAOLDO010000813.1:0-3320 GCA_035327325.1 Chloroflexaceae bacterium
GACGACGGCGACTGGCTCGGCAGCCTCGGAGGCGTGGCGGGCCTGGCCGCCCGCGGGCCCGAGCCGGCCGGCGTGGTGCGCGAGACGCAGACGAATCTGCGCACCGGCCCGAGCACCGAGCACCCGCGGCTGCTCCAGCTGGAGGCCGGCCGCCAGGTGGCCCTGCGGGCGCGCTATAAAGATTGGGTGCGGGTCGAACTCGGCCCGTCGCAGGGCTGGATCCGCCAGGATATGCTGCTCGTGCCGGCGGCCTGGGTCCAGGCGCTGCCCGAGACGAGCGACTTCCCCGCGCCGCCGCCGCGCTGGGTCTGGCCGGCGCGCGGCTCGATCAGCTCGCGCTTTGGGCCGCGCTGGGGCGGCTTCCACAACGGGCTGGACATCGCCAACAGGGCATGGACGCCCATCGTCGCGGCGCGGGCCGGGTCGGTGAAGGAGGCGGGCTGGTGCAGCGGCTACGGCTACTGTGTGAAGCTGCGCCACGACGGCGGCGTCGAGACGATCTACGGCCACCTGATCGCGCGGCCCGTGGTGTCCCGCGGGGACGAGGTGGCCGCCGGCGAGCTGATTGGCCATATGGGGAGCACCTACGACCGGGCAGGCGGGGGCTACTCGACGGGCGTGCACCTGCACTTCACCGTCCTGATGAACGGGCGGGCCGTTGACCCGCTGCGCTTCCTGCCCTAGCCGCAATCGCTTTCGGTTGCTCGCGCAAAGTCGAAGCCGCAACGGTTCTGCGTCTGATCGGCCCTGCTGGAGCCGGGCTCATCCAGGGTCTTGGCCGTGGCCACGGGGCGCTACGACGAGGCGCCGGCGGCCCGAGGTCCGGTGCTGTGCGAGCCCCTGAGCGGCGCTCCAACGCGTGTTACAATGAGCCGGGCGGCGGCCGGCTCGCGGCGCGCTCAGCCTCTGCGACAGGGGAAGCGTGGAAGTTATGGTCAGCCGGGACGATCAGGCGACGGTGGAGCAGCGACCCCGACCGGGGCGCGCCCGGGTCATGGCGGTGGCTAATCAGAAGGGCGGCGTCGGCAAGACGACGACCGCCGTGAACCTCGCGGGCGAGTTCGCCCGCAGGGGGCGGCGCGTGCTGTTGATTGACGGCGACCCCCAGGGCAACGCGACGACCAGCCTCGGGGTCGCCAAGCAGGGCCTGGTGGGCACCACGTACGACCTGCTCATGGAGAGCGAGGCCGGCGAGGGCACGATCATCCCGACGCGGCGCGCCGGCTTCGACCTGGTGCCTGCGGACCAGGACCTGGCGGGCGCGGCGGTGGAGCTCGCGACGGCCGAGCGGCGCGAGCGGCGGCTCGCGGCGGCGCTCCAGCCCCTCGAGGGGCGCTACGACCACATCATCGTGGACTGCCCGCCCTCCCTCGGGCTGCTGACCCTGAACGCCCTGTGCGCGGCGGACAGCGTGCTGATCCCGCTGCAGTGCGAGTACCTGGCCCTCGAGGGTCTCGCCCAGCTGAAGCTGACCCTGGAGCGGGTGCGCGAAGGGCTGAACCCGGGCCTGCGCATCCTGGGGGTGGTGATGACGATGTACGACGGGCGCACAAACCTGGCCCAGCAGGTGGTGGACGAAGTGCAGCGGCACTTCCCGCGCCTGATCTTCCGCACGCTGATCCCGCGCAGCGTGCGGCTGTCCGAGGCGCCGAGCCACGGGAAGCTGATCGCCGAGTACGACCCGCAGAGCCGCAGCGCCGTGGCCTACGGCGCCCTGGCCGACGAGGTGCTCAGGCGGGAGGAGCGCGCCCCATGAGTCGCCGACGTGGCCTCGGCAGCGGGCTCGACGCCCTGATCCCCAGCGGCGCCGGCCAGCCGTCTGCCGGCGTCCGCCAGATCCCGGTGGACGCGATCCGCGAGAACCGCAGCCAGCCGCGCACGCGCTTCGACGAGCAGGCCCTCGAGGAGCTGGCGGCGTCGATCCGCGAGCACGGGCTGATCCAGCCGATCATCGTGAGCGAGGACCCGGACGGGGGCTACGAGCTGATCGCGGGCGAGCGCCGCTGGCGCGCGGCCAGGCGCGCCGGCCTCGGCCAGGTCCCCGCCCTGGTGAAGGCCGCGACGCCGCAGCAGCTGCTCGAGCTGGCCCTGGTCGAGAATGTGCAGCGGGCCGACCTGAACGCGCTGGAGGAGGGACGGGCCTACCAGACGCTGAAGGACGAGTTTGGCCTGACCGACGAGCTGATCGCGCAGCGGGTCGGCAAGAGCCGGGTGGCCGTGGTCAATACGCGGCGGCTGATCCGGCTGACCGCGGCGGCCCAGCAGGCGCTTCTGGACGGGACGATCAGCGCGGGCCACGGGCGGGCCCTGCTGCGCTTCGAGGGCGCCGACGAGCAGAACGCGGCCCTGGAGCTGATCGCCCGGCGCGACCTGAGCGTGCGCGAGGCCGAGCGGCTCGGCGAGGTGGCCCACCACGCGGGGCTGGCCCCCGCCGCCCGCGCGGCGCTGCTCAGCGGGGCGCTCAGCCTGGCCCACGCGCAGGCCCTGCTCAGGGTTGACGACGCGGCCCTGCAGGGCGAGGCCGTCGGCAGGGTCCTGGGCCTGGGGCTGAGCACCCGTGAGACCGAGCAGGTCGCCGACCTGCTGGCGGAGGGCGCGCCCCTGGAGGGCGCGATCGGGCAGGTGCGCGGCGCCGCGCAAGGCGCACCTCATAAGGCGGCGCCCGGCCGTCACGCCGAGCGCCCCGAGCCCGACGGGGCGCCGCGGGGCCTGTCGCCCGACGACGCCGAGGTGCAGCGCATGTTCGAGGCGGTGCTGGAGACGCCGGTGCAGCTGTCGCGTAGCGGCAGGGTGATCCGGCTGACGATCACATGCTTCGACGACGAGCAGCTCCAGGGGCTCTATGAGCGGCTCGCCGGACGGCAGGGTGAGTAGGATGGGCCTGATCGTGGCGTTCGGCAACCCGGTCTACGATGAGATTGTTACGCCCTCGGTGCAGACCGCGGGCCGGGTGCTCTCGGGCTGCTCGACCAACGGGTGCCTCGCCCTGGCGCGCCTCGGGCACCAGACCGCCCTGGTGGGCAGGGTCGGGGCCGACCGCCACGAGGGGCTGCTGGACGAGCTGCGCCGCCACGGCATCCTGGCCCGGGTCGAGCCTGGCGCCGAGACCGGCGGCTTCCAGCTGGTCTATGACACGCGGGGGGAGCGCACGCTGGACGTGCTGGGGGTCGCGGACCCCATCGCGCACATCCCCGACGAGTGCGCGGACGCAAGGGCTCTGATCATCGGCCCGATCCTCCAGGAGACGCCGCTCGACTTCATCGAGCGCATCTGCGAGCGCTCGGAGGCGCCGGTCTTCCTGGACCCTCAGGGGCTGCTGC
>DAOLDO010000814.1:0-3319 GCA_035327325.1 Chloroflexaceae bacterium
CGACCCGGACATTACGCTCCGCTTCGTCGAGCGCCTGCCGCTCCGCGGGGGCCTGCGCTACCTGGGTCTCGGCGAGGCCGGCTTCACCGACGACTCGTTCTTGGTCCTGCGGGGGAAACACGGGACGCACGCGGGGGTCATGGTCCCCTTCGAGCAGATCGGCGGCCCCTGCGAGCTGGTCTGTCAGACGGGGCTGAAGGCCGTGCCCCTGCTGATCGCGATCGTCAACCTGACCATGCTGGCGAAGGGCGTGCTCCCCCTGCACGCCGCGGCGCTCCGCTACGGCGACACCGGGATCGTCGCGACGGGCTGGTCGAAGGGCGGCAAGACCGAGACCCTGCTGGCCTTCGCGGCCCATGGCGCGACCTACATCGGCGACGAGTGGGTCTACCTCGACGCCGACGAGGCGCGGGTGTACGGCATCCCCGAGCCGGTGCGGGTGTGGGACTGGCACCTGCGGGAGCTGCCCGAGCTGGCGGCGAGGCTCGACCGGTCGGACCGGGCCCGCCTAGGGGCGCTGCGCGCGGCCGTGGGGCTGGGGGAGCGGCTGCCGCGCCGGCTGCGCCAGGCGGCCGCGCGCCCGCTGCGCGCGCTCAAGCGCCAGCTCCACGCCGACGTCGCCCCGGGCCGGCTCTTTGGGGCGGCGCGCTGCGCGGCATCGGCGCCCTTTGACCGCCTGATCTTCGTCGGCAGCCACGCCTCGGAGGAGGTCACCGTGCGGCCGATCGACCCCGAGGAGGTCGCCCGGCGCATGGTGTTCTCGCTCGAGTACGAGCGGCTCCCGCTCACCGACTACTACCTGCGCTTCCGCTTCGCCTTCCCGCAGCTGCGCAACGAGCTGATCGAGGGCGCCGAGGAGCTCCAGCGTCAGCTGCTGCTCCGCGCCCTCGAGGGAAAGCGGAGCCACGCCGTGTACCACCCGTACCCTGTGACGGCCGCCGCGCTCTTCAGCGCGATCGCCCCCCTGGTGAGGCCGTGATCGCCGAGCAGCCGGGTCGCGCCGGCCGAGGCGCGCGCGCCCGCTCGGACGCCTTGCTCCAGGCATCCCGCCGGCTCGACTGGCGCTTCCTGCTGCCCGATCCGAGCCCGGGCCAGATCCTCTATATCGGCCCGCCGCGGGGCTCGCTGCTCGAGGCGCTGCGCCTGCTCGACGCGCCGCTCACGGCCGTCGCGGGGCCCGGCGCCGTGCCGGCCGGGGCGGCCTTTGAGCTGGCTGTGGCCCCGGCACCAACCTCTGAGGCGCTCCAAGCGGCGGCGGGCGCGCTCAAGCCCGGGGGCCACCTTTACGCCGAGGTGCACGGCCCCCTGGCCTGGAAGACGCGCCGGAAGGGCGCCGTGGGCTCGGCCCGCGGCGCCGCCGACGCGCTCAGGCGCCTGGGCTTCAGCAGCGTCGGGCTGCACTGGCACTGGCCCAGCTTCGAGTCATGCACCCGCATCTTGCCGCTGGCCCGCTGGGAAGCCCTGGGGTATGTGGCCGGAGCCTCGGGCGAGCGGCCGGCGGCCCTGCGGCTGGCGGCGGCGCGGGCCCTCCTGGGCTCGGGCCTGGCCGCGGCCCTCGCGCCGCACGTGAGTATCGTCGCCCGCCGCTGAGGCGCCGGGGGGAAGGTGGAGGCGTGCCAGAAATCGTATGAATATGGCTTTGAGCTATCTAAGCGAGCAGCACACGCGCCTGGACCTCGGGCGGTACGGAGTCGGGTCCGACCCGGCCTGGGTCGCGATCACGCCGCGCTTCCGCGCCTCCAGCCACGTGATCGTGCTGATCCTGGACGAGAGGACGGCGACGCCGGCTCTGGCCGTCAAGATCGCCCGGCTTCCGGGCGACGCGACGAGCCTCGACCGCGAGGTGGCCC
Source organism: Chloroflexaceae bacterium (assembly GCA_035327325.1). GTDB lineage: Bacteria > Chloroflexota > Chloroflexia > Chloroflexales > Chloroflexaceae > CAIWXH01. Next base: position 1,851 of record DAOLDO010000814.1, read on the forward strand.
ACCTGCGAGCGCTCCAGGCCGGCAGGTCCGGCGGGTACGACTCCATCCCGCGGGTCATCGCCTACGACCGTCACCACGGCCACCCGCTCCTGGTCGAGACGGCCCTGGTGGGCCGGCCGATGAGCCCGGCGATGGTGCGGCGCGACCAGGCCCGCTGCTGCGACGCGGTGCTCCGCTGGATGGCGGAGCTACAGACGGCGGCGCCGGCGAGTCCCGACCCGGCGTGGTTCGCCCGGCTCGTGGAGGAGCCCCTGGGGCGGCTCGCCGCGGCCCTCGGGCCCGGGGACGGCGGCGACCGGCTGCTCGCGGAGAGCTGGGCCCAGGCGAGCGCGCTCAGGGCCGCCGGGGCGCCGCTCGGCTTCGAGCACGGCGACCTGAGCCACCCGAACGTTCTGCTGCTGCCGGGGGGCGGCGCTGGCGTCCTGGACTGGGAGACGGCGGAGCCGCTGGGGCTGCCGGCGTGCGACCTGTTCTTCTTCCTCACCTATATCGCCTTCGCGCGGAGGGGGCGCTGGTCGCGCCAGGGTCACGTCGAGGCGTTCCACGAGGCCTTCTTCGGCCCACGGCCCTGGGCCCGGCCGTACGTCGAGGGCTACGCGCGCGAGGTTGGGCTGCCCGCCGCGGCGCTGACGCCGCTCCTCGTGCTCACCTGGGCGCGCTACCTCGCCGGGCTGCTGGCCCGCCTCGGCGAGGAGGAGGGGCCGGCGGCGGGGCGGGAGTCCGCCGAGTGGCTCCGGCGCAACCGTTTCTTCGCCCTGTGGCGCCACGCCGTGGAGCACGCCGGCTCGCTCGCCTGGGCTTGTTAAGACCAGAGATCAAGGACACTCGCCATGCGGATCCTCTACTTGACCAACGGCTTTCCATTCCCGCTGACCAGCGGCTACCTGCGCCACTACTTCCTGATCCGCGAGCTGTCGCGCCAGCACCGCGTCAGCCTGCTCTCGATCGTGGGGCAGCAGTTCCGCCAGGAGTACCTCGAGGCCCTGAGGCCCTACACCGAGCGGGTGCTAACCTTCACCTCGCCTCGGCGGGCGGGCGCGCTGAGCAAGGCGGCGCGGCGGGCGCGGGCCCTGATTGACTGGGAGCCGGCCGTCCTGCAGATGCGGGCGACCGCGGCGGAGCTGGTGCAGCGCGAGCGGTTCGACGCGGTGCTGTTTAGCGGCAAGCAGACCTTCCCCGCCCTGGCCGCGACCGGCGGGCTGCCCGTGGTCGCCGACCTGTGCGACGCCACCTCGATGCGCGTGCGGGGGCGCATGGCCTACGCGGGGCTCGCCCGCCTGCCCTGGCTGGCCCTGGAGTACGCGCAGGTGCGCCGCGTCGAGCGGGCCCTGCTCGGCCGGGCGCAGCATCTGCTGTTCGCCACGTGCCGCGACCGGGAGGCGCTGCTCGGCGGGGAGACCCGCCGCGCGACGGTGGTGCCCAACGGCGTAGACCTCGACTACTGGCGCCGCAGCACGGGGCAGCGCGGC
>DAOLDO010000815.1:0-3318 GCA_035327325.1 Chloroflexaceae bacterium
CGAGTGCCTCCTCGCCAGACCTGGCCGGCGTGACGGCAATCATGTGCGGCGCAAGGGTCTCGCGCACCCAGGCTCGGATCGGCGGGTGATCGTCCACCACCAGCACATGCCGACGCGGGACGGGTATCGGTGATGTGAGGTTATGCTCTGGCGGATGCAGAAATTGAATACGCTGCATCACAGCTCCTTTCTCTCAAGGCGCAAGCCTTATCGAGCGGGAAGGTCACGCGCATCTGGGTTCCTGCGCCCGGCTCACTCACGATCCGCAACGTCCCCCGGTGTTGCGCAACCAGGTCGCGCATATCGCGTAGGCCGCGCCCGCCTGAGCGCTGGCCTACCGGCGGCATGCCCTGGCCGTCGTCGCACACCACCAGGATGAGCGCGTCGGGGGCATACTGCAGCTGCACCGCGACCTGCGCCGGGCGCCCGTGCAGGTAGGCGTTGTTCAGCGCGTTGTAGAGCACCAGGATGACCGCCCGCTTGACTGAGTCGCCAATGAAGCCAGGCCTGCTCCCGGCAACCTCGACCTGGCAGCGGGCACGGGGGTAGGCGACGGCCAGGCTCTGGGTGACATCGACGACCGTTCGCTCGAGGTCACTCGGCAGCGCCGAGGTGCCGACGGCCTGGTGGAGCATCACGACCACCTCCAGGAGCCGCCGGGCCTGGCTCAGCCCTTCATCGAGCCACTGGTCGCGCTGCTCGACAGATGCCGCATCGCGGGCGAGCGTGAGGCAGCGCTGCACGGCCAGGACATGGGTCTTGAGCTGGCCGTGCTCCAGCATGCGCACGTCGTCGAGCACCTCCTGGCGGCCGCGGGCTTCACCCAGGCGCAGCAGCATCTGCTCGTAGTGCTGCGTATCTACTGGAGGCGGCCCGGATCGGCGCGCGACGAGCCACAGCAAGACCGCCAGGATCGCGATGAGGCACAGCCCCTCGATCAGGGCCAGCGCCCACACGCCTGGTGTCGCCTCAGCAACAACACCCCAGATCGCCATCTGCTCCTCCCTCAATCCAGCCCGTCCTCGATGCTCCGCAGCGCCTCGTGGAGCGGATCGGGCTCGTCGAGGGCGTCAGGCACAGGTGCCGGTACACTGCGCTGCCTAGCGAGCGCGGCCGCGACGGCCCGCGGGTCGCGCGCTTCCAGGATTTCGAGCTGGTGAATGAGAAACGCTTGCTCCATATACAGCGTCTTGAGGCGCCGGTCTGCCGCGAGCAGTTGCCAGGCTTTGATCATGGCGCTCAGGCCCTGAGCGTAGCGGTGCAAGGCTTCGGGACGCTGGGTTGCGATATGAATGGCGATTGTGCCTGCCTCGTACAGCTCCGGCCCACGGATGCCTGCTCTCGCTGTGGTCGCCATTGCATAACCTCCTACAGGCTCACCAGAACCAGGCCAGACCGATGCCCAGGCCCACACCCAGCGCCAGCATGACCAGCCCGACCAGCACCATGAATCGCCAGTCTGTCCGCCGCTCAATCACCACCTGCTGGCCGACCAGCGTGCCCAGCTCAACGCCCGGCCGATCAACACCCTCGCGGCCCAGGAGTAGCCAGAGCACCGGGTGGCCGGCCAGGGACGCGAGCAACTGCGGCAGGTCGCGCACCATCTCCTCAAGCCGCGCGATCTCCGCGTCCTGGGCTGCAATTTGCCCTACCAGTTGATTGGCTTCCTCCTCAGTGGCGCCGCTGGTGATGGCGGAGATGGCCACCGGTTCTGTTGTAGGCTGTGCCCCGTGTGTGCTCATCGTTGCTTCTCCCAGACCTATAGGAAGCTTCCCAACGCCGCACCACCGCCGGTCATGACATAGAGGATGCAGGGCAACAGGCCGAAGGCGAGGGCGGCGGCGCTGATGCCGATCAGCAATAGCTCAAGGCGCTGGGCGCGCTGCTTACACGCCTCAACAAGCGTGTCGAAGAGCTGCTCGCGCTGCTGTGCCAACACCGGGCCGAGGGCGCGCCGGCTGTTCTGGGCGCCGTGGAAGAGCGCCGTACAGCACGCAATCAGCGGCTGTGAGCCGGTCTCGACCGCGTGCTCGAGCAGGAGCGCAAAGACATTGCCGCGCCGGCGCCGCTCGATCTCGGCCAGCGTCGCGCCGACCACCGCCTGCGCATCGGCGATCGGTCGCTGCGGCCGCCGCACGTAGGTACGGAGCAAGTCCGCATCGCCCTGTGAGCTCTCGACCGCGAACTGGAGATAGCCGGCCAGGTCGATGGTCTGAAGCAGGAGGCGCTCACGGCGGCGCGCGAAGGCGCGTGCGGGCATGCCGGGCAGGTAGATGCCGAGGATCAGCGCCAGGAGTGTGGCGATCAGCATCGGCAGTATGGCCTCGGTTCCGGTGAGCTGAAGTGCTTTCACGAGCCACCAGCCGCCAACGAGCGCAATGGCCCCGCCGGCCCCACCGACCAGGCGCGGTGCGCGTCGCCACCACGCGGCGAGCCGGCTGTAGGGCGTTGCCGGCCAGAGCGTAAGTGCTGCCGCCAGCAGCAGCGCTGCCGTCAAGGCCCAGAGCAGCGGGGGCAGGCGGAGGTCGAATCCGTGTATGGCCATCGACGTTCCTCTCGCGAAGTTTCAGAGTGGCAAATCGGGAATCCGCACGACCAGCAGCGCGATCACGACCGGCAGGACGAGCCAGAGCCCGAACCAGATTGCCGCGAGCAGGCCCCACTCGCTGCCCGCAAAGGCCAGCCAGAATCGCTCCGGCTGCGACCAGGCCAGCCAGGCGAGAATCCCTGCGAACGCACCCGTGATCACATATGCCTCGCCCCGGATTCGCCCGAGCAGCGTCGTGACCGAGCGCTGGAGCGAGGCGTGCCGGGCGAGCGCCGCGGCGATCTGGGTGAGGCGCTGATGGGCCTGCGCCTCCAGCTGATGCTCGTAGATCGCGACCAGCTGGTCTAGCACCTGTGCGTGCAGCTGGACTGGCGTCTGTGCCGCCAGCTGCTCCAGGGCGTAGGCATGCGTGCTGGTATAGCGTTCGACCTTGCCGTCAGCCCGTTCGACGGTGTAGGGCAGGTTGAGGCGACTGAGCACCCAGCGCCATTCGCTCCCCACCGGCTCTGGCAGGGTCGGGGCGACTGCGGCGAAGGCCGCGACAAGCATGGTTCGCCCGCCCTCCATTAGACCGGTGAGACTCTGCACTGCCGGCAGAATCTGGGCGTGCATCTGCCGTCGATACCACCATGTAGCCACAGCGAGCGTCGCCTGGCGAGCCGCCAGGATCGCAACCGGCGCGGTGACGATCAGCAGCGGTTGGGTCACGATGCTGATCATCCCGACCAGCAGGCCGGCCACTATCAGCACTGCTGGCATCAGGGCAGGCG
>DAOLDO010000816.1:0-3317 GCA_035327325.1 Chloroflexaceae bacterium
CGGTGCTGCGGCGGGCCTGGGTCAACCTCGACCTGCTGTGGGCCTGCTCGCTGATCGTCGCCGGCGCCCTCTCCTGGCCCTGGCCCGGTGGATGAGTCGCCCGCCCATCACGCGCCCGCGCCCCGCAATCCCTACTTCGACGCCTGACGCATTGTGCAGCCTCACTTAACGCGGTACAATAGGCCACGCCTCTCAAGACTGTCGAACGGCCGTCACCATGACACAGCTGAGGCTCTTTGTCTTCGGCCCGCCGCGCCTCGAGCGCGACGGGCACCCGGTTGAGCTGGGGCTGCGGCGGGCACTGGCCCTGCTGGTCTACCTGGCGGTCTCGCGCCAGCCCCAGAGCCGCGACACCCTGGCCACCCTGCTCTGGCCCGACAGCGACCAGCGGGAGGCCCGGGCAAATCTGCGCCGCACCCTGCACCGCCTGGGCCAGGCGATCGGCGACGACCTGCTGGCCACGAGCGCCGAGACGGTGGGCGTCGCGCCGGGCGCGCCCCTCTGGGTGGACAGCCAGGCATTCCTCGATCTGGCGGGCTCGGCCGAGGGGCAGGAGGCGGCGGCGCGGCTCTACGGCGACGACTTCCTGGCCGGCTTCTCGCTGCCCGACAGCCCCGCCTTCGACGAGTGGCAGTTCTTCGAGCGCGAGCGGCTGCGCCAGCTTCTGGCCCAGACCCTTGAGCAGCTGACCATGGGGGCCCGGGCCCGCGGCGCCTGGGATGCGGCAGCCGACCACGCCAGGCGCTGGGTCGCCCTTGACGTGCTGCACGAGCCGGCCCAGCGGGCCCTGCTGGAGGCCTACGCGCAGGCGGGGCAGGCCGCGGCGGCGATCCGCCAGTACCAGGAGCTGGCGCGCACCCTGGAGGCCGAGCTGGGCGCCGAGCCCGAGGAGGCCACCACGGCCCTCTTCGAGGCGATCAGGACGCGCCGCTTCCCACCCCCGAGCAGCCCGCCCCCGGCCGAAGCCCCGCGCCCCGCCCATGTCGCACCCGCCCCGCCGCCGCCCGCCGCGCCGCCCCTGGTGGGCCGCGAGCGCGAGCTGGGCGACCTGCTGGGCCTGCTGGGCGCCGAGGGCGGCCCGCGCCTGGTGACGCTGACCGGGCCGGGGGGCGCCGGCAAGACCCGCCTGGCCCAGGCGGTGGTCGAGCAGAGCGGGCCCCGGCTCGCCCACGGGGCCCAGCTGGTGTCGCTGGCCGAGGTGGCGGGCCCGGAGGGCATCGCGCCCGCGATCGCGGCGCGCCTGGGCCTGCCGGCGGGCGACGGCGACCTGGAGGCGCGGCTGCTCGGGGCCCTGCACGAGCGCGAGCTGCTGCTCGCCCTCGACAACTTCGAGCACCTGCTGGACGGGGCCGCCCTGGTGGCAGCGATCCTCGCGGCGGCGCCGCGGGCCCGCCTGCTCGTCACCTCGCGCGAGCGGCTGGGCGTCGCCGACGAGGCCGTCTACCCCCTGGGGGGGCTCGAACTGCCCGCGGACGATGACGGCGGGTCGGCCCTCGAGGCGGCGTCCGCCCGGCTGCTGCTGCAGCGGGCCCGTCTGGTGCGCCCCGAGCTCGCCCCCGGCCCGGCCGACGTCGCCGCGATCGCGCGGATCTGCCGGCTGGTGCAGGGCATGCCCCTGGCCCTCACCCTGGCCGCCAGCTGGGCCGAGCTGCTCTCGTTCGACGAGATCGCCGGCGAGATCGGGCGCAGCCTGGACTTCCTGGCGACGGATCAGCGGGGCGTGCCCGAGCGCCAGCGCAGCGTGCGCGCGGTGTTCGAGGGGTCGTGGCGGCGCCTGCCGGCAGACGTGCAGCGGGTCTTCGCCCGGCTGACGGTCTTCCACGGCGGCTTCACCAGGCGCGCCGCCGAGGCCGTGGCCGGCGCCGGCCTGCCGGCCCTGCGCCGCCTGGTCAACAGCTCGTTCATCACCGTGAGCGACCAGGCCCAGCGCTACGAGATCCACGAGCTGCTCAGGCAGCTGGCCGCCGAGGCCGCCGAGGGCGACCCCGACGTGGCGGCGGCGCGGGGGCGCCACGCGGCCCTCTACCTGGCCATGGTCGGCGGCCTGACGGCGAACCTCAAGGGCCCGGGCCAGAAGCAGGCCGTGCTCGCGCTGGACGCGGACGCCGACAACCTGCGGGCCGCGTGGCGGCACGCCGCGGCCCAGGGCGACCGGGCCGCCCTCGCCGGCGCCGCCGAGGGCCTGTGGCTCTACTGGGAGCTAAGGGGCGCCCTGCGCGAGGGCGAGGGCCTGCTGCGCGAGGCGGCCGACGTCGTCGAGGCCGCCGGCGGCGCCGACGCGGCGGGACTGGCCGGCTTCCTGCGGGCGGGCCAGGGCCACCTGGCGGCCCGCCGCGGCGAGTGGGCCGCCGGCAGCGCGACCATGGAGCAGGGGGTGGCGCTGCTGCGCGCCGCGAGCGCGGCCAGCCCCGGGTGGCTGGCCCTCGCCCTGCCCCAGCTCGGCTTCCTCAACCGCTTCCAGGAGCGCCACGGCGAGGCGGCGCGCCTCGGCGAGGAGAGCCTGGCCCTCTTCGCCGCCGCCGACGACAGCTGGGGCGTCGCCTACAGCCTGCTGCTGATGGGCACCGCCCTGGAGCGCCAGGGCAAGCCCGCCCTGGCCGCCCAGCTGCTCCAGACCTGCCTGGAGCGGGCCCGCGAGCTCGAGGACGCCGCGACCTGCTCGTTCGCGGCCTGGAACCTGGGCCGCGCCCGCATGAGCTTCGGCGACTTCGCCCAGGCCCGCCGGCTCTTCGACGAGGCGATCGCGCTGGCCGGCGAGCTCGGCCACACCCTGAGCCTGGGCAGCGCCCTGATGGAGCGCGGCCTCCTCGGCCTGACCACGGGCGCGCTCGAGCAGGCCGAGGCCGACTTCGCCGCCGGCGCCGGCCACTTCGCGGCGATCGGCGCGGTGTGGGAGGAGGCCTGGGCGCGGACGGGCCTCGGCGCCGTGGCCCACGGCCGCGGCGAGCTGGAGCGGGCCGAGGCGCAGCTGCGCGCCGGGCTGCGGGCCGCCCGGTCCATCGGCAGGCCGTGGCACACCGCCCGCTGCCTCAGCGTGCTCGGGCTGGTGGCCCTCGACCGGGGCGACCGGCCGGCGGCTGTGGCCCTGCAGCGCGAGGCCCTGGCCATGATGCGCGAGGCCGGGCACGAGCCCCGCGTCGCCCTCTGCGCCACCCGCCTGGCCGGCGCCCTGCTCGCCCACGGCCAGGCCGACGACGAGGCCCGCGGGCTGCTCCACGAGGCCCTCGCCCTGAGCCTGCGCCACCAGCTCGCGCCGACGGCCATCGAGGCGTGCGTCGTCGCCACGCGCCTGGCCCTGACCGACGGGCGGCTCGGCG
>DAOLDO010000817.1:0-3314 GCA_035327325.1 Chloroflexaceae bacterium
TGCAGAGCGGCGGCGGCCCGCTCGGCCTCGCCCGCGTCGTCGTAGGCCCCGGCCGCCCGCTCGTAGAGGTCGGCCGCCAGGCGCGGGCCGCTCTCGCCGCCGGCAAGGGCGCGACCGGCGGCCCGCTCGAACAGCTCGCCGGCCTCGGCGCGCCGGCCGAGCTGCTCGTAGGCCACGGCGGCGTGCTCGAGGTCGTCGAGGCCGAGGGCCAGCTCGGCGGCCCTGGCCCAGTGCTTCAGCTCGAGGCGCAGGGCGAGGGCGTCGGCCAGGGCGCCGGCCTGCTCGAACAGCCCGGCGGCCCGCTCGATCTGCCCGTGGGCGGCCAGCAGGTCGGCCGCGGCGGCGGGCTGGCCGGCCTGGGCCAGCTCGTCGGCCGCGCGCTCCCACTCGCTGGCGGCGCGCACGACGCGGTTGGCCTGGGTGATCTTGCCCACCTGGGCCAGCAGCTCGGCGGCGCGCGTCCGGTCGCCCGCCTGCTCGTAGAGGGCCGCGGCGACCTCGAGGTCGCCCAGCTCCTCGCGCATGCGGGCCGCGTCCAGGGTCTCGCCCGAGCGGGCCAGGTGGTCGGCGAGGCCGGCCCGGTCGCCCGCGGCAGCGTAGGCGTCGCGGGCCCGCTGGATCTCGCCCGCCCGCTCCCAGTGGGACGCGGCCGCCCCGTGGAGGCCGAAGCGCTCGAGCAGGCGGGCCGCCTCGCCCGGTCGGCCCAGCTGCTCGCCGATCAGCGCGGCCCCCTCAGCCACGGCGCCGTCGAGCACCAGCGCCACCGCCGCGCCCTCGACGTCGCCGGCGGCGAGCAGCCGCTCCGGCGAGGCGCCCCGGGCCCCGGCCACCCCGAGGCGCAGCGCGAAGACCTCGCCCGAGCGGTCGGCCACGTACACCGTCTCGCCGCGCACCAGGGGGCGGCTCGTCGGCTCGGCGGCCAGGGCGGCCGCCCAGAGCTCGCGCCCCGTGGCCTGGTCGAGGGCGTAGAGCTGTCGGTCGTCGCACGGGCAGAGGGCCAGGTCGCCGTGCAGGGCGGGCGTGGCCTGGACGTAGCTGGGCAGCGGGCGTCGCCAAAGCTCGGTCCCGTCGGTCGCCCGCAGGGCCCGCAGAGCGTAGCGGCCCTCGCCCCTCACCCGGTCGCCGATCAGGACGCCGCCGGGGCCCACGGCCGGGGGCGATGAGAAACCCTGGCCGCGCTCGCCGTGGAGCTTCCAGCGCAGAGCGCCGGTCTCGAGCTCCAGGGCGTAGAGAAAGCCGTCCCAGCAGCGGGCGAAGGCCGCGCCGTCGGCGACGGCGACCCTGCTGGCGAACCACCCCCCGCCCTCGAAGCGCCAGCGCTCGCGGCCGCTTGCGGCGTCGTAGGCCGCCAGCGTCTCGCCGCGCCCGCCGACCAGCACCAGGCCGTCGGCCACGGCGGGCGCGGAGGGCCCCCAGTCGGGGTGGGGCTTCGCCCAGCGGAGGGCCCCCGTGGCGGCGTCGAGGGCGACCACCTGCCCGCTCGCCAGGGCGGTGTAGAGCGTGCCGCCGGCGACGGTCGGGGCCGCGTAGCTGTGGCTGCCGCCGTCGAAGCGCCACGCCTCGGCGCCGCTGGCCGCGTCGAGGGCTACCAGGGCGGCCGCGGCCCGGGGCACGGCCGCGGTGTCGTACGGGCCGATGAAGACGCGCTCGCCGTCGCTGGCCAGGGCGTAGGCCGCCGTGCTCGCGGGCAGGTTGTAGACCCACGCGGGCTGGCCGGTGTCGGCGTCGAGGGCGACGACGGCGCCGCCCTCCGTGGGGAGGCAGAGGCGCCCGGCCGCGATCACCGGGTAGCAGCGGGGGTGGGGCAGGCGCTGGCCCAGGCTCGTCTGCCAGAGGGGGGCGCCGGCCCGCAGGTCGGCCCGCCGGTCGCGCCCACAGGACGGGCAGAAGGGCGCGAGCAGCGCGGGCTCGCCGCAGCTCTGGCAGAAGATGTCACGTGTGGCGATCATCGGCGCGCCTTGGGGCTCTCGGGCGGCGAGCAGGGGCGCCCTGCGCGACGCCCACTCCAGCGATCCGTTTCTCGACTCGCATTGACTCGCCCAGTATACCACGCGCCCCGGAACGGGAGCGCCCGCGCTTCGCCCGCGAGATCCGCCCCAGGGCCCGCCGCGGCGCGCCGAAGAAGTGGTATACTGCATAGCACGAGTGTGTTGAAGCAGCGTCGCCGTTCTGCCCACGGCGGCGCTGTCTGTCTGTGAGACAAAAGGGACACCACCTGCCCGCTTTGGCTGCTACCCTGCTGGTGCGACGAATGCCGAAGGCATCCCCGCAGGGCGCGACGCGGGCGGCAGATAAAGCGGAGACCAGGCATGGCCAGAGATAGGATCGTCATCAAGGGCGCCCGCGAGCACAACCTCAAAGGGGTAGACGTCGAGCTCCCGCGCGACAGGCTGGTCGTGCTCACCGGCGTGAGCGGGTCGGGCAAGAGCTCCCTGGCCTTCGACACGCTCTACGCCGAGGGGCAGCGCCGCTACGTCGAGAGCCTGTCGGCCTACGCCCGGCAGTTCCTCGGCCAGATGGAGAAGCCCAAGGTTGATCTGATCGAGGGCCTCTCGCCCGCGATCGCGATCGAGCAGAAGAGCGCGAGCAAGAACCCCCGCTCGACCGTCGGCACGGTGACCGAGGTCTACGACTACCTGCGCCTGCTCTTCGCCAGGGTGGGCACCCAGCACTGCCACCAGTGCGGGCGCCCCGTCGCCTCGCAGACCGCCGAGCAGATGGTCAACCGGGTGCTCACCCTCCCCGCCGGGACGCGCTTCATGGTCCTCGCCCCCCTGGTGAGCCAGCGCAAGGGCGAGTACAAGGACATCTTCGCCGAGGCCAGGGCCGAGGGCTTCGTGCGCGTCCGCGTGGACGGCGAGATCCGCGGCCTCGACGAGGAGATCAAGCTCAACAAGAAGGTCAAGCATACGATCGAGGTGGTGGTTGACCGCCTGGTCATGCCCGACCAGGGGGCCGCGGCCAGGTCCCTGGAGGCCGGCGCGGGCGCCGGGTTCGCCGCGGCGGGCGCCGGCAGCGAGCACGACGCCTTCGTCACCCGCCTGACCGACAGCGTCGAGCAGGCCCTCAAAGCCGGCGAGGGCAGCGTGATCATCAGCATCCAGCCGGACCAGAAGGCCCAGGCGCCGAGCGGCAGGGGTCGCCCGCGCAAGGCCGCCGCCCAGGGCGAGCCCGACGCCGAGACGCTCGAGGCGCCGCCCGCCGGCCCCGAGGAGTGGCTGATGAGCGAGAGCAACACCTGCCCCAGCTGCGGGATCTCGTTCCCCGAGCTGGCCCCCCAGATGTTCTCGTTCAACAACCCCCAGGGCGCCTGC
>DAOLDO010000818.1:0-3304 GCA_035327325.1 Chloroflexaceae bacterium
CGGCCCCGGCCCCCTGCATCCGGGCCGGCAGCTCCCACTCGCGCAGGCCGGGGCGCAGCTCGCGGGCCAGGGCGGCCACGGCGGCGTCGGTCAGCTCGGCGGCGCGGCGCATGCAGGCGATCTCCTCGCCGCTCTTCACCCAGCGCAGGCGCCCGAGGGGCCCGCTGACGTCCTCCCAGCGCGCCGTGGGCAGCTCGCGGAGCAGGGCGGCGTGGCGCTGGTGAGGCACCGGCCCGGCCAGGCCGACGCGCCCGGCGCCCAGCCCCAGCTCGCGCAGCTGCGCGGCCACAGCCGCCGCCGAGTCGGGGCCGCCCCAGCGGGTGTCGGGCACCGTCGAGCGCAGGCGCGCGTTGGGCACATGGTTGAAGAGCTGCACCAGCAGCGTGCTCGGCAGGGCCGGGTCGCGCGGGAGGATCAGGTAGCTCTCCCAGCGCGGGCTGAAGGCCGCCAGGTACTCGACCAGGCCGGGCGCGCCGCGGGCCCCGTAGCACACCGCCGCGTCTAGCTCGCGCTCGGCCAGGGCGGCGCGCACCGCCGCGGCCCGCCTGCGATACTCGGCCTCGCTGAAGGGTGGGGTCCAGGTCATCGCTACGCTCTCCTGGGCGACACTGTCGCCCTAGCCGGCCCGCACGAAGGCCAGCGGGTACTGCTGGAGCGACTCCAGGCCGCTCTCGGTGACGACGCAGAGGTTGCCGAGCTGCACGCCCTTGCGGTGGTCGGGGGTGATGATGTTGGGCTGCACTACGACGCACATGTTGGGCTTGAAAGTGAAGGGCGTGAGCGGGCCCTCCTGGGTGGCCGGGGTGTCAATGTTGGGCGGCAACAGGCCGATGCCGAAGCCGTGGACCAGGCCGTCGCAGATGGTGTAGCCGGTGTCGTCAATGTAACGGGCGGCCTCGAGTACCTCCGCGCTGGTGGCGCCCGGCCTGATCGCGGCGCAGACGCGGTGGTAGGCCTCCTCGGCCACGGCGTACAGCTCGCGGTAGTCGTCAGGCGGTTCGGCGGCGATGGCGATCGGGCGCAGGATCTGGCCCGAGTAGCCCCAGTAGGCGGCGCTGATCTCGGTCAGCACCACATCGCCTGCCTGCAGCACCCGCTCGCTCTGGTTCTGCGCCGGCACGCAGCGGTCCGAGGCGCCCATCGCGGTGGAGGAGATGTAGTGCAGGTGGGGCTGGCCGCCGTCGCGCAGGTAGGCGCTCTCGACGATCGCGCCCAGTTCGTACTCGCGCAGGCCCGGGCGGGCCTCGGCCTCGAGGGCCCGCATCGCCGCGTCGGTAAACGCGGCGCCGCGCCGCAGCCAGGCGATCTCCTCGTCGCTCTTCTCGACCCGCAGGCGCCGGTACTGGCGGGTCAGGTCCACCAGGCGCGCGTCGGGCAGGGTGTTGCGGATCGCCAGGTACTGCTGGTAGGGCACGCCGCCCACCAGCCCGATCGTGCCCGAGGTGACGCCTAGCTCGCGCAGCTGGGCCGCCGCGGCCGCGCCCGAGTCGCGCCCGCCCCAGCGCGTGTCGGCGATCACCGAGGCCCGCGCCGCGTCGGGGGCGTGGTTGCGCGACTGGACCAGCATGGTCGGCTCGCCCGCCAGGGGGAAGATGCCCAGGTTGTCGCGGTTGCCCAGGAAGTTTGAGATGTAGTGCAGGTCGGCCTGCCCGGTGCGGCCCAGCGAGCCGTTGCCGTAGATCACCAGGGCCGCCACGCCCTCGCGCTCCATCAGCGCGCGGATCGCCGCGTAGCGCCGGTTGTACTCGCCCTCGGAGAAGCGTGGAAACAGCGCTGTGTCCATGGGGGTATCCTCGTTGATAGGGTCACGGTTGGGCCGGCTCGGACTGGCGGCGCCGCTACCCGCGGCGGTTGAGGGTCAGCAGCTTCAGCTCGGTCATCTCCTCGATCGCGTAGCGCAGGCCCTCGCGCCCGAAGCCCGAGAGCTTGACGCCGCCGTAGGGCATGTGGTCTATGCGGAACGTCGAGACGTCGTTGACCATCAGGCCGCCCACCTCGATACGCTCGAAGGCCATGTCGATCACGGCCTGGCTGTCGGTGAAGAGGCCCGCCTGCAGGCCGAAGTCGCTGCGCCCCACGGCCTCGATCGCCTCGCCCACGTCGTCGTAGGGGAACAGGGCCACCAGGGGCGCGAAGGCTTCCATGCAGGCGATGCGCATCTCCTCGCGCGCGTCGGCCAGCACGGTGGGCTCGAACAGGGTGCCGCGGCGGCCGCCGCCGGCGAGCACCCGGGCGTCCTGGGCGACGGCTTCGCTGATCCATCCCTCGATGCGCTCGGCGGCGCCCAGGTCAATCATAGGCCCCACGTCCGTCGCCTCGTCGAGCGGGTCGCCCACGGCCAGGGCGCGCACCCGCGCCAGCAGGTCGTCGGCGAAGCGGTCGTACACCTCGCGGTGCACGTAGATGCGCTGGGCCGAGATGCACGACTGGCCGGCGTAGCTGAAGCCGCCCCAGGCCACGCGCTCGGCGGCGTAGGCCACGTCGGCGTCGCGATGCACGATCACGCCCGCGTTGCCGCCCAGCTCGAGCGTCACCCGCTTGCGCCCGGCGCGCCCCTTCAAACCCCAGCCCACGGCGGGGCTGCCGGTGAAGCTGATCAGCTTGATCCGGTCGTCCTCGATCAGCGGGGCGGCGGCGGCGGTGCTGCTGGGCAGTACCGCGACCGCCTCTGCGGGCCAGCCGGCGGCGAGCACGATCTCGCCCAGCTTCAGGGCGCTCACCGGCGTCTGCGAGGCCGGCCTGATGATGATCGGGTTGCCGGCGGCCAGGGCCGGCGCGACCTTGTGGGCCACCAGGTTCAGGGGGAAGTTGAAGGGCGTGATGCCCGCCACCGGCCCCAGCGGCACCCGCCGCACCAGGGCGGTGCGCCCCTCGTTGCCTGGGAGCCAGTCCAGGGGCACCACCTCGCCGTAGAGCCGCTTGGCCTCCTCGGCGGCCACCTTGAAGACGAAGGCGGCCCGGTCGGCCTCGACCCGCGCGGTGCGGATCGGCTTGCCGGCCTCCAGGGCGATCGTGCGAGCCAGCTCCTCGCGGCGCTCGGCGATCCCCGCGCTGATCCGCTCCAGAATCTCGGCCCGGCGCCAGGCGGGCAGCCGGCGCGTCTGCGCGAAGGCCCGCTCGGCCGCGGCGATCGCGTCCTCCATCGCCTCGGGGCTGGCCCGGTGGACGAGGGCGACCGGGGCGTCGTCGTAGGGGCTGCGCACCTCCACCGGGTCGCCGTCGGCGCGGGTCGCGCCGGCCAGCAGGTAGCCCAGCTCGCCCAGTTCGCCCGCCTAGGCGGCGGCGGCGCCGGCCGTCTCGGCGC
>DAOLDO010000819.1:0-3302 GCA_035327325.1 Chloroflexaceae bacterium
CCTCGCCGAGCGCCTGGCCGCCATTGACGAGGGGCGCGGCACCGGCGGCAACAGGGTCTTCTACCTCGCCACCCCCCCCGAGTCCTACCCCGAGATCATCGGCCAGCTCGGCGCCCACGGCCTGACCCGCTCGCCGGGCGGCGGCTGGACGCGCATCATCGTCGAGAAGCCCTTCGGCCGCGACCTCGCCAGCGCCCGCGCCCTCAACCAGCAGCTCCTGGCCGTCTTCGACGAGAGCCAGGTCTACCGCATTGACCACTACCTCGGCAAAGAAACGGTTCAAAACTTACTTGTTTTTAGATTCACGAACGGCATCTTCGAGCCGCTTTGGGACCGCCGCTCGGTGGACCATGTGCAGATCACCGTGGCCGAGAGCATCGGCGTCGAGGACCGGGGCGGCTACTACGACAGCTCGGGCGCCCTGCGCGACATGATCCAGAACCACCTGACCCAGCTCCTCTGCCTGGTGGCCATGGAGCCCCCTGTCACCTACGAGGCCGACGCCGTGCGCGACGAGAAGGTCAAGGTGCTGCGCTCGATCCGCCCGATCTACCCCACCGAGGTCGCCCGCTTCACCGTGCGCGGCCAGTACGGCCCCGGCAGCGTCAGCGGCAGGCCCATCGGCGGCTATCGCGACGAGCGCGGCGTGGCGCCCGGCTCGCAGACCGAGACCTACGTGGCCCTCAAGCTGTTCATCGAGAGCTGGCGCTGGGCCGGCGTGCCCTTCTACCTGCGCAGCGGCAAGGCCATGCCCCGCCGGGTGAGCGAGATCGCCATCCAGTTCAAGACCGTGCCGACCATGCTCTTCGCCGACACGCCCATGCACGACATCGAGCCAAACGTCCTGTCGATCAAGATCCAGCCAGACGAGGGCATCACCCTGAAGTTCGGCTCGAAGGTGCCCGGGCAGCAGCAGATCCGGCCCGTGACCATGGACTTCCGCTACGGCACCTCGTTCGGCGTGGCCTCGCCCGAGGCCTACGAGCGCCTGCTGCTCGACTGCATGCTCGGCGACGGCACCCTCTTCACCAGGCGCGACGAGGTCGAGGCCAGCTGGTCGCTGATCACGCCCATCCCCCAGGGCTGGGCCGCCGGCCCGCCGCAGAGCTTTCCCAACTACGAGGCCGGCACCTGGGGCCCGGCAGACGCCGACGCCTTCATCGCCCGCGACGGGCGGGCCTGGCGCAGGCTGTAGATGGGGTGCCGCAGAGGTCCGTCGGGACGGAGGGGCGCCCCAGCGTGGGCGCCCACGCTGGGGCGCCCCAACGCCAACAATCTAGCGGGCGGGAGACCATGACAGCACCAGCGGTAGACATCGCGAGCATCGAGCGCGAGCTGCGCGAGCTCTGGAAGGACAACGCCGCCGGGGCGGCGGGCGGCCAGGCCGTCACCCGCGCCCTCACCCTGAACCTGGTGGCCCGCGCCCACAACCAGGAGACGGGCGACCTGGTGAGCGACGTGGCCCAGCGGCTCACGGCCAGCCACCCCAGCCGGACCGTCCTGGCGGTCATGGGCCCAGAGGGCGCCGACCAGCACCTCGCGGCCTACGTCCAGGCCAACTGCCTGCTGGCCGCCCCCGGCGTGCCCCAGGTCTGCGGCGAGCAGGTCACAATCGAGGCCAGGGGCGCCGCAACGGCCCAGGTGGCCTCGCTGGTCCTGCCGCTGCTGGTGCCCGACCTGCCCGTGGCCCTCTGGCTGCCCGGCCCCGGCCCGTTCGAGGACGGGCTGCTCGCCCGCCTGCGCGGCGTGATTGACCGCCTGATCGTCGACTCGCGGGACTTCGCCGCGCCCGCCCGCGAGCTGGCCGCCATGGCCGCCTTCGAGCGGGCCGAGCAGGAGGGCGCCGGCCCGCGCCCGCCCGCCCTCAGCGACCTGAGCTGGGCCGCCCTCACGCCCTGGCGCGAGCTGACGGCCCAGTTCTTCGACACCAGGCCCCTGCTGCCCCACTTGCGCCGCCTCGACCACGTCGAGATCGCCTACGTCCCCTCCGGCGCCCGGCCCAACCCGACCCAGGCCCTGCTCCTGGCCGGCTGGCTGGCCGCCAGCCTCGGCTGGGCGCCCCTGGAGGAGGCCGTGAGCGTCGAGGGCGAGGCCCTGCGCCTGCACCTGCGCCGGCCGGCCGTCGGCGTTGGGCCCGGCGCGATCAGGCTGGTGACGGTGGCCATCGGGCCCGCGCCGGCCCGCGCCGGGGCCGGGCCGGGGATCGCCGGCCTGCGCCTGCGGGCCGTAGACGGGGTCACGGCCGACTTCCGGGTCGAGCGCACCGCTCAGCCCGGCCACGCCCTGACCACGGCCCTGGTGGCGGGGCACCCGCCGGTCAGCCGCGCCGCCCGCTGCGAGGAGCCAGGGCTGGCCGACCTGCTCGCCGCCGAGCTGCGCCTGCTCAGCCGCGACCGCACCTTCGGCGCCGCCCTGCGCGCCGCCGCCGCCTTCGCCGCCCACCTGCCCTGAGCCCCGCGGGCGGGCGCCCCGGATGCGGTACAATCGGCGCGGGGGCGCCGCCCCCGCCGCTCTCGCCCACCATAGCAGATAGGGCAGCCATGTCCGACCCGACCATCCTCCTCGCGGGCACCTTCCCGTTCGTCTTCCTGGTGGTCTCGATCATCATTGACGCCCTGATGCTCTTCCAGCTCAAGTGGGCGAAGCTCCAGGGCAGCTTCCGCGACTCGGCCGTGGCCAACCTGGTGTCGGCCGTGGTGCTCGCCCTGCTGGTCCAGCTGATCATGGCCACGGGCAACGTCTTCCTGGCCCTCCTGGCCGCCCTACTCGTGTCCTGGCTAGTCGAAGGGTTCGTGCTGATGCTGCTGCGCAAGCGCAAGGCCGCGGCCAGCTACCTGGTGGCCCTGGTGGCGAACTTCTCGGCCTACATCTTCGCGTATGCCTACGTGTTCACGTTTATCCTGATCTGAGGGGGTTCGCCTGCCGGCTGGGAGAGCAGAGGGCAGCCCTGCAACCCCTGTTTTTTGTGGGGGGCGCTTGCCCCCCACGCCCCCCGCGAAGGGGCTGCGCCCCTTTCGAAACCCTAAAAAGCCGTAGCCCTGCCAGCCCGCCATGCTGTGCGATCATGCCCCGTGGGCGCTGCGGTTCGGGGCGGCCTGGCACGCCATGCGCCCCGGCCGGCGTGCCCTCCCGGCGGCCACCAGGCCGTGTGCCAGCCGTCCGGCAACAAGCTCAACCAGTGCCAGGGCGCGCACCGGTCCTTGAGGATTGAGGCATAACAACGGGCAAAGCGGGCTGGCAGCGCCTTCAACTTGGGGGTCGAGGGGGCAGCGCCCCCCGCGCGGGGAGAGCGCGAGAGGGGC
>DAOLDO010000820.1:0-3301 GCA_035327325.1 Chloroflexaceae bacterium
CCGGGTCGGCGCCGTAGTGGCGCACCAGGTCGTCCTTCGTCGCCCGCGAGATCGCGATCACGCGGCGGGCGGCCCTGAGGCTCCAGCGGGTGGTGAGGTGCAGCTCGAGGCGCCGCCGCGCCGTGTGGGCCTGGGGGAAGGCCAGGTAGCCGAGGTCGTGGATGGTGACGACGCTGGGCGGCGCGCCCGCCAGGGGCACCACGTGGGCTGGCACGAAGAGCAGCCCGGGCCGGTCGCGGGCGAGCTGGGGGCCGAGGCGGCCGTGGGTCCACAGGCGGCGCAGGGGGATGCTGCGCAGGGTGAAGTTGGGGCCGAGGGGCGGCAGGGCGGCGGGCAGGCCGTTGGTGTAGAGGGCGTAGGGCTGCCAGCGGTCTACGCGGGCCAGGGCGGCGACGAGCTCGTAGCTGTAGCGCTCGGTGCCGGTGCGCTCTGCGACGCTGAGCCGGCTGGCGTCAATGGCGATGGTGGCGGGCATGGCCGCCATTGTACCACCGGCGGGCTCG
The DNA here is from genome assembly GCA_035327325.1 of Chloroflexaceae bacterium. Lineage (GTDB taxonomy): Bacteria > Chloroflexota > Chloroflexia > Chloroflexales > Chloroflexaceae > CAIWXH01. The sequence continues at coordinate 504 of DAOLDO010000820.1, forward strand.
CGCTCAGCCCTCCCGCCGATGCGCGGGGCCGCCCGGCGGCGTATGCTGGGCGTGGTTTGGAGCTATGACAGGAGCCTGGAGAGACGATGCAGAGCTATGACTACGCCAACCGCGAGGGCGTCGAGCGGATCGGCTGGGAGCGCTTCGGGGCCCTGGCGGCTCGGCTGAGCGAGCAGCTGGCCGATCTCGGGGTGGACGCCGTGGTCGGCGTCGCCAGGGCGGGGCTGTTCCCCGCCACCGCCGTCGCCTGCGCCCTGCGGCTCGACCTCTTCCCCGCCCGCGCCACGCGCCGGGTGCGCGACGTGGTCACCTACCAGCGGCCCGTCTGGGTCGTGGACGTGGCCGAGGGCGTGGCGGGCCGCCGGGTCGCCGTGGTGGACGAGATGGCCGACACGGGCGAGACCCTGGCCCTGGTGGCCGCCCGCGCCCGGGCGCGTGGCGCCGCCTCGGTGTTCACCGCCAGCCTGGTCAGCCACAGCTGGGCCAGCCCGGCCCCGGACGTGACGGCCATGGTCACCGACGCCCTCGTGATCTTCCCCTGGGACCGGCTGGTCTTCGAGGCCGGGGCGTGGCGGCCCCACCCCGAGCTGGCCGAGGCCCTCGGGCCGCAGGGCTGAGCCGGTGGGCAGACGACGACGCCACGGGGGCGACAACCGCCACCTGGTCATTGACCACCGTGAGCTCTCGCGCACGCGCAAGCTGCTCGGCCTGATCGCGGCCGTCTGCCTGGTCGCCGCCTTCCTGATCCCGCAGCTCCAGGGGCTGCTGCTCATGGTGGGCCTGTTCAGCGGGGTCGCGATCGGCTGGGTGGAGTAGGGCCGCGCCTACGCCTGGGCGCGGCAGGTGTGGGCGCCGCTGCGTCGCGCCGGCGGCCCGCACAGGGAGGCCGCTACGGCCTCCATCCCGCATCCTTCGCGGACGGGAGGCCCCAGACCTCGACGAAGCCACGCCGCGAGCCGACGGCGGCCAGGGTGGCGCCGGGCGCCACGGCGACGCGGTCGCCCACGCTGGCCGCGGCGGCGAGCTCGGTCAGGCCGGCGCCGTCGAGGTGCCACAGGTGCAGCCCGCCGGCGGGCCCGACGCTGAGCAGGCGCCCGTCGGCGAGGTGGGCCACGGCGGTGGCGTCGGCAAGGGCCTCGCGGCCGGCGAGCCGGCCGTCGGCGCCCCATGCCCAGAGGATGCCGCTGTCGTCGAGGGCGGCCGTGAGGCCGGGCGCGGGGCTCGCCACGGCGATCAGCCAGCCGCCTGCGCCCGTCTCGAGCGGGGGCATGGGCGCCCCGCCCTCGAGCTTGAAGCGGCGCACGGCGCCGTCGAAGGCCGTCGCCGCCAGGCTGCGCCCCCCGCCGTCGAAGGCGACGCCGAAGACGGCGGTGGCGCTCAGGCCGTCGCTGACCATCGCCGCGATCCGCTCCACGGCCTGGCCCTCGGGGACCGACCAGACCCGGATCGTCCCGTCCCACCCGGCCGAGGCCAGCAGCGAGCCGTCGGCCGAGAAGGCCAGGGCGAGGACGGGCCCCTCGTGCCCGAGGAGCTCGCCGCGGGGCTCGCAGTCGGGCATGGACCAGAGGCGCACGGCGCCGTCGTCGCCGGCGGAGGCGAGGAGCTCGCCGCCTGGGCTCGCCGCGAGGGCGTTGACGCTCCCGTGGTGGGCGTGGCGGTGGCCGTGGGGCTCGCCTGCCTCGCCCCAGAGGGCGAGGGTGCCCTCCTCGCCGCCGGTGGCCACGAGGCCAGCGCCGGCGGCGACGGCGCCGATGGCGGGCATGCCTTCGAGCTCGTCCACAGGGGCGCCGTCGCCGTTCCAGCGGCGCAGGTCGCCGTCGCGCCCGGCGGTGATCAGGCCGGCGCCAGGGGTGGGGGCGATGGCGGTCACGGCGGCCCTGTGGGCCGCGAGCTCGGCGCGCAGGACGCCGTCGGGCCACGACCAGCGCAGCAGGGCGCCCGCGGCCGTGCCGGCGACGACGGACGCGCCGTCGTCCGCGAAGGCCACGCGCACGACCGGCTCGAGGTGCCGGGCCCCGTCCTCCAGGGTGAGCCGGCCGCGCCCGGCGCCGCTGGCGGCGTCGAACAGCCAGACCGCCCCTGGCTCCCCGCGCCAGCCCTCGCTGGCGGCGGCCACGGTCGCCCCGTCGGGGGCGAAGGCCACGTCGGCCACGACGCGCAGGCCCACGTTGACCATGGTCGGCGCGAGGTCGCCCTCGAGCCGCCAGATGGCGAGGTTGCCGTTGACGTCGCCGGCGGCGATCCTTCGGCCGTCGGGGGCGACGTCCACGCTGGTCAGGGGGCCGGCGAGGGCGACGGCGCCACCCTCGGGCAGGCGCAGCTCGCGCAGGGGCTCGCGCGCCGCGACATTCCATACGGCCAGCACCTCGCTGGCCAGCGCCGCGGCCAGGGTCGCCCCGTCGGGGGCGAAGGCCACGTCCGCCACGGGGGTGTCGTGCTGGAGCGACGCCACCCTGGCCCCGTCGTCCGTGGCGTAGAGCTCCACGGCCTTGCCGCGGGCCACGGCCAGGGTCGCCCCGTCGGGGCTGAGGGCGATGGCCGCGGGGGCCTCGTCGAGGGGGACGTCCCAGGCGACCCGCGCCAGATCGCCCGCGTCGTGTCGGCGCAGGTGCAGGGCCGTGGCGGTGTAGAGGGCGGCGTGGTCGGGGCTGAGGGCGAGGGCGACGGGGACGCCGTCGCCCCAGGCCGCTATGCGCCGCAGGGCGACGGCGGGGCGCGGGAGCGAGCCGGCCTGGCCGCTCGCCGTCGCCGTCGCCGGCGCGGCGGTCGGCGCGGGCGAGGCCGTGGGCGAGGCCGTG
>DAOLDO010000821.1:0-3294 GCA_035327325.1 Chloroflexaceae bacterium
AGCGGCGCTCGGGCCCGCCGAGCGCGACGCGCTCGATGGCGTCCTGGAGCTCGGACATGCCGATCTTCTTCTTGGAGCGGCGCGCGGCGAGGATGGCGGCCTCGTTGACCGCGTTCATCAGGTCGGCGCCGGAGAAGCCGGGGGTCAGGCGGGCCAGGACCTCCATGTTGACGTCCTCGGCCAGGGGCTTGCCCTTGGTGTGGACCTTGAGGATATCCACGCGGCCGCGCACGTCGGGCGCGTCGAGCACGACCTGGCGGTCGAAGCGGCCGGGGCGGATCAGGGCCGGGTCGAGCACGTCGGGGCGATTGGTGGCGGCGACGACGATCACGTTGGTGTTGGTGTCGAAGCCGTCCATCTCCACCAGGATCTGGTTGAGGGTCTGCTCGCGCTCGTCGTGGGAGCCGCCAAGGCCCGCGCCGCGCTGGCGGCCGACCGCGTCGATCTCGTCAATGAAGACGATACAGGGCGCGTTGCGCTTGGCCTGGTCGAACAGGTCGCGCACGCGCGAGGCGCCCACGCCGACGAACATCTCGACGAACTCGGAGCCCGAGATGCTGAAGAAGGGCACGCCGGCCTCGCCGGCGACGGCGCGCGAGAGCAAGGTCTTGCCGGTGCCGGGCGGGCCCACCATCAGCACGCCACGGGGGATTCGGGCGCCGAGGGCGGCGAACTTATCGGGGTACTTCAGGAACTCGACGATCTCGGTCAGGTCCTGCTTGGCCTCCTCCTGGCCGGCCACGTCGGCGAAGGTGACGGTGGGCTTGTCGCCGGCGAACATACGCGCCCGGCTCTTGCCGAACGACATGGCCTGGTTGTTGGAGCCCTGGGCCTGGCGCATGAAGAAGACGAAGAAGCCGATCAGCAGCAGGGTGGGCAGCAGGATGGTGAAGATGCTGAGCAGGCCGCCCCAGGCGGGGGCGGGCAGCACCTTGACGTTCACCACCTGGCGCCCGTCGGCGTTGGTGAGCGGTACATCGTACTGCGAGAGCAGCGACATCACGCTGTCGTTCGACTCGACGCGCGAGCGGAACTCGGTGCCGTCGTTGTACTGGACGATGATCTGCTCGTCGCCGGCCTGGGCCTCGATCTGGGTGATCCGCCCGGCCTGGGCGTCCGCGATCACCTCGGCGATGCCCTTCTCGTTGCTCTGGGTGTTGGCCGACCCGAAGTACTGGAAGAACAGGGCCAGGGCCGCGACCAGGATGATCAGATAGACAAAACTGTTTTTGAGCCAGCGGTTGTCGCCCATGCTTTGGTTACCTTCCGAGGAGCGATGGCCCTCTTTACCACGAGAGGAGCGTCGGGACGGCGAGGGGGGCCGTCCGGGCCGCGCTGCGGCGCCGGGGCCAGTGGGGCCTGGGTGCGGGGGCGGGCGGTGTGGAGGCCGGGCGTGTACGCCTTGCCAACGCCGCGCTTCGTAACGCCGTATTCGCAGTATACCAGACGGCCTATGGCACTTCAAGGGAACCAGATCACACCATATTTGTAATCTGGATCACAAGCCATCGCTCAGCCGGCGTAGATCTCGGGCTTGAGCACGCCGATGTAGGGGAGGTTGCGGTAGCGCTCGGCGTAGTCGAGCCCGTAGCCGACCACGAACTCGTTGGGGATGTCGAAGCCCAGGTACTCCACCGGCACGTCGGCGGTGCGCCGCTCGGGCTTGTTGAGCAGGGTGCAGATACGCAGGCTGGCCGGGTTGCGCTGCAGCAGCTGGCCGCGCAGGTAGGCCAGGGTCAGCCCGCTGTCAATGATGTCCTCGACGATCAGCAGGTGGCGACCGGCGATGTCGGCGTCCAGGTCCTTGAGCATACGCACCACGCCGCTCGACTCGGTGCTGGCGCCGTAGCTGGCCACCGCGATGAAGTCAATCGCGAGCGGCAGCTCGACCGCCCGGGCCAGGTCAACCATGAACATAGCGCAGCCCTTCAGCACGCCCACCAGCAGCAGATCGTCGAGCCCGGCGTAGTCGGCCGTGATCTGGGCCCCGAGCTCGCGCACCCGCCGCTGGATCTCCTCCGCCGTGATCAGCACCCGGGCCATGTCATGATGCATCGCTGCCTTCCTCATCCTGAACGAAGCCTACCCAGATTGTACTGCGAGTCGCCGCCCCCGCGACAAAGCGCCCGTCGGCGCGCAGCCCCGCCACCCAGACCACCGCGCCGGGCGTCGCGAGGATCGGCCAGGCGTCGCGCAGCCCGCGGGGCACCCTGCGGTCAACGAAGAAGTCCTGCAGCCTGCGGCTGCCCCGCCCGCCCGCCGGCCTGAAGCGGTCGCCCGGGCGGCGCCGGCGCAGGGCCAGGGGCCCGTCGAGGGCCTCGGCGTCGAGGGCCAGCCACCACGGCCCCGGGCGCGCCGGGGCCGCGCCGCCCACCACGCAGCGCCACCCGCCGCCCAGGGCGATCGCCCCGGGCGCGGCGAGGGGCAGCTCGGCGAAGGGGATCTGGGGGGCGCGGGTTGTAGTCCCCCCGCCGCGCTGCGCGCGACTCCCCCTCTCCCCCGTCGCAGCGAGGTCTGCGGTGGGAGCGGCAAGGGGGCTGGGGTGTGAGGTCAGCGTGAGCGCGCTCTGGTCCACCTCGAGCCAGAGGCGCGGGCCGAGGCGCGTGCGGCGCCCGGGCTTCGCGGCCAGCGCCCGGGCGGCCTCGACCTGCTCGAGCGACAGCTCGGCCTGGCCGAGGCGGGCGGCGGCGCGGCGCAGGGCGTGGCGCTGGAGGGCCGGGTGCAGGGCGGCCCACGCCTCGCGGCGCAGGGCGACGGCGCCGGGGGCCTCGGTCGTGAGATCGGGCCAGGCGGTGTCGAGCCGGGCCTGGAGGAAGTCGTACTCGTCGGCGCTGACCAGGGCCGTGCGCCCCAGGGCCTGCACGACCCGCGGGTTCTCTTCGGCCAGGGCGCGCAGCAGGCGGCGGGCGCGCGCGCGGGCGTAGCGCGGCGAGCTGTTGCTCGGGTCGTCGAAGGGCGCGAGGCTGTGGCGCTCGCAGTACGCCTCGATCTCGTCGCGGGTTACGGCGAGCAGGGGCCTGAGCAAGGCACACCCGGCCACCGCGGCCCCCTGAGCCGCCCCCCACTCCGCCCACGGCACCTCGGGGCGCATGCCGCGCAGCCCGGCGAGGCCGGCGCCGCGCATGGCGTGGAGCAGCACGGTCTCGGCCTGGTCGTCGGCCTGGTGGGCGACGGCCACGGCGACGGCGCCGACGGCCAGGGCGGTCTCGGCGAGGAAGGCATAGCGGGCGCGGCGGGCGGCGGCCATCAGGCCCCCGCGGCGGGGCCGGGGGCGGGGGGGGCCCCCGGGGCGGG
>DAOLDO010000822.1:0-3291 GCA_035327325.1 Chloroflexaceae bacterium
CGAAAGGGTAGCAGGGCCTCCCCTGCGAGCGAAAGGGTAGCAGGGCCTCCCCTGCAAGGCGCGCGCGGCGCGCAACCCTACGCGCGGTCCAGCGCCAGCTTCAGCAGCGCCAGCCCGACCAGCGTCGGGTCGTGCCTGATCGTGTCCTGCTTGTTCCAGAGCGTGCGCTTGCCCTCGGCCACCTCGGCCAGGTTGCGCACCAGGGGCGTGACGCCGAGGTCGGCGATGGCGGCCAGCTCGGCGTCGCTGGGGCGCAGCAGGTGCAGCCCGTCGGCGGCGTACTGGGCCGCCAGGCGCGGGTCAATCTGCTCGCTGCGGTTGATCAGGGCGACGTCCAGGGCGTCAGGGCCGAGCAGCTCGACCAGCCGGCGCACGTGGTCGAGCACGCCGAAGCCGTCGGTCTGGCCCGGCTGCGTGGTCGTGTTGCAGATGAAGACCACCGTCGCCCGGGTCTGGCGCAGGGCCTCGATCAGCCGGTCGAAGAGCAGGGTTGCCATGACCGAGGTGAAGAAGCTGCCCGGCCCGATCGCCACGATGTCGGCCTGGGCGATCGCCTGGAGCACCGTGGGGTGGGCCGGGGCGTCGGGCGTGCTCAGGTAGAGCCGGCTGATCGGCGCCTTGTTCAGCGCCCGCACCGCCAGCTCGTTCTCGGCCGTGCTCCCGTCCTCCAGCTCGGCGCAGAGGTGTGTGTTCACCGTCGAGACCGGCAGGATGCGCGCGGTCGATCCGAGGATCAGGCTGGCGGCCTCGACCGCCTCGGCGAAGTCGCCGACCATCTGGGTCAGGGCGGCGATCATCAGGTTGCCGAAGGCCATGCCGTCGAGCAGGGGCACGGCGGGCGAGCTGATGCGGTGCTGCATCAGCCGGGCGAGCAGCGAGTCGGGGTCGCGCGAGAGGGCGGCGAGGGTGTTGCGCAGGTCGCCAGGGGCGGGGATGTCGGCCACGGCGCGGGCCGTGCCCGTGCTGCGGCCCGTGTCGGTCACGGCGATCACCCCCGTCAGGGCGCCGAAGTAGGGCCTGGCGCCGAGCAGCACCTGGCTCACGCCGCCGCCCCCGCCGATCGCCACCAGCCGCGGGGCCGCGGCCCTGGGCTCTCCGATGCTCATAGTCGTCCCCCGGTGCTGTGCGGTCTGCTTGATGACGCGGCCCCGATTATACACCCGCCCGGCGCAGCTCCTCGCGCAGTCGCGCCGCCACCGACGACCCCGGCCGGTGCAGGATGGCCGGCGATCCCAGGGGCGCCGGGATGCTGGTCGGCCAGCCGCCCTCGTAGGTCGCCCCGCCCCAGAGCAGCGCCCACGGGCCCCGCGGCAGCGTCACGCGCACCGCCCGTACCCCCGGGTCCAGGGCCGGCGCCACCAGCAGCTCGCGCCCCAGCGTGTACAGCTCGTGGCGCACGCGCCACATCGCCGGGTCGTTGTGGTGGTGGATCAGCGGGTGGCGTACGACCGGCAGCCCCGTCGCCGCCGCCTCCTCCATCAGCTCGCGCCTGTAGAACCCCCAGGCGGCGTAGATCCTCGCGCAGCGGGCGAAGTGGGCCGTCGTCGCCGCGTCGCTGTAGACCTGGTGGTTCGCCCAGGGCCTGCTGCCCTCGTGGGTGCGCAGCACCGCCGTGAGCGCGCACAGCTCGAGCCAGCGCATCAGCAGCTCGGGGGTGCGCCTGTGGCCCAGGGGCCAGTCGTCGATCGTCGTGTAGCCGCCCGCGTCGCCGTGGCTCAGGCTGAGGCCCGAGAGGCCCCCGCTCAGCAGGCCCGCCACCGCGCTCTTCAGGCCGTCGTGCGCGTCCCAGCTCGTCAGCTGGTCGCCCAGCCAGAACAGCCGGGCCTGGCGCGGGCTCTCCCTGTAGGCCGAGCGCATGAAGAAGACCGGGGCGCGATCCTCGCGCTCGGCCGCCAGCTCGGCGTTGAGGCGCGCCCACGCCTCGGGGTAGCGGTTGCGCCAGGTCGCGCCCGTCGCGCCGCCGTGGAGCCGGGCGTCCAGGGGCAGGCCCTCGCCGTAGTCGGCCATCCAGCCGGCGGCGCTCGTGGCGTCCAGCGCCGCGCCGATCGCGCCCTTCAGGAACTCACGCGCCGCGGGGTTCGCCAGGTCCACCAGCCCCGCGTCGAAGTCGGTCTGGCGCAGCGCGTATGGTCGCCCCGCCGCGTCGCGCACCAGCAGGCCCCGCTCGCGCGCCTCGGCGTAGAGGTTGCGTCCCGGCCTGCGCCCCGTGTCGGCCAGCAAAGGGTTGACATAAATCAGGAGGCGGGCGCCGGCGGACTCCACCTCGGCGCGCAGCTCGTCCCACCCCGGGTAGTGGCCGGCGTCGAGCTCCCAGCTCCACCAGAGCTGGCGGCCGAAGCTGGTCTCGCGGCCGCCCACCCAGTCCTGCAGCCACAGCCCGGCCAGGGGCGCGCCCGACACCCGCAGCCGCCGCCAGAGGGCCAGGGCGCGCTCCGTGCCGCCCTGCAGGCCCACCACGGCCCCCGCGGTGAGCCAGGCGGGCAGGGGGCGCATGCGGCCTACGCGGGCGGTGTAGGCGGCGATCAGCTCGGCGGGGGTGGCGCCCGCGACGATGCGCCCCCGCATCTGCGGGGCGTGCAGCGTCACCCTGGCCCGGTCGGGGCGGCGCAGGTCGAACTCGGCGTACTCGTAGGTCTCCAGGTAGAGCGAGCGCATGCGGCTGGTCAGGTAGTGGGGGATGGCGGCGTAGGTGCTGTGCCAGGCGCCGCCCGCCCCCGCGCGCAGCTCGGCCAGGGCGGTGAGGGGCTGGAGCCCGCGCCCGATGCCCTGCTCGCCCACGACGATCGGCAGGCGCCGCCCCTTCATGTCCAGGCGCGAGTACTGCGCCCCGAAGCCGTAGAAGCCCTCGTCGGGCTCGGAGGCGTAGACCAGGGCGGTGCGGTTGAAGGCCGGGTCGTCCAGGCTCAGGGCGAAGCCCAGCTCGTCGGTGTTACACGGCGCCAGGGTGAGCGTGTAGCCCACGGCGTGCCCGCGCCCCCGCAGATCGCCGCGCACGCGCAGCCACGACCCGCCGTGCTCGATCGCCGCGATCGACTGCCGGTCGCAGCGGGCGAGCGCCCGGTCGCGCACCCTGATGTGCCCGCGCGACTCGCGGACGCGGGCCCGGCCGCGGGCCGCCTCGACGAACGCCGCCCCCGGCACGGTCGCCCAGACCGTGCGCCCCGGCAGCCTGGCGTGGCCCACGCCGAGCGCGCCGCCGCCCGCGGGCGTCCAGCTCACCGTGAAGGGGCCGAGTGCATAGTCCCGGGGGGGCAGGGCCGCCGGGCCGAAGCTGAGCATCATGCCTGGCAC
>DAOLDO010000823.1:0-3290 GCA_035327325.1 Chloroflexaceae bacterium
CGGCGAGGGCGAGCGCAAGCCCCTGCGGCTGGGGGCGCAGTACGCCGACGCCTGCACCCTGTTCGCGGGCGTCGGCGTGGAGCGGCTGGAGGAGCGCGCCGCCGGCGTCCGCGCCAAGCTCGCCGTGCTGCGCGCTCACTGCGACGAGCTCGGGCGCCCGTACGAGGCGATCGAACGCACGGCGCTGACGACGGTGCGCCTGGGGCCGGACGGCCAGAGCGCTGCCGATGTTGTGCGGATCTGCAAGACAATGCACGAGGTTGGCATCGAGCATCTGATCTTCAACATGGCGAACGTCCACGAGCTCTGGCCGCTGGAGCAGTTCGGCCGCGAGGTCATCCCGGCCGTGGCCGACCTCTAGCCATACCATGGAAACTATCACGCCTCTGCCTACGCTGGTATCATGAGGCTCTTGCTGGAGAAGGAGCCTGCGTGAATCGCCTCCGTAGTCTCGCCCTGTTAGCCTGGCTGAGCGCGCTGGTTGCGCTTGCGCTGCTGCGCCTGAGCCCGCCCGCGCCGCTGCCCGCCAACGCCCCGATCGATCAGTTCTCGGCCGAGCGCGCCCTCGCGCTGCTGCGCGTCATCGCCGCCGAGCCCCACCCCACCGGCTCGCCTTCCCAGCTCGCCGCCGAGCAGGCGATCGTCCGCGCCCTGGAGGAGCTGGGGCTGCGCCCCGAGATCCAGGCCACCACCGCCGTCTTCCGGCCCTTCCGCATGGCCGGCAGCGTGCGCAATATCCTGGTGCGCCTGCCGGGCAGCGACTCCACCGGGGCGCTGCTCCTGGCAGCCCACTACGACTCGGTCGCCGCCGGGCCGGGCGCCGGCGACGACGGCTCCGGCGTCGCCGCGCTGGTCGAGACGCTGCGCGCGCTGCGAGCGGGGCCGCCGCTGCGCAACGACCTGATCGTGCTGCTGAGCGACGGTGAGGAGCCCGGCCTGCTGGGCGCGGCGGCCTTTATGGACGAGCACCCCTGGGCCGCCGACGTTGCGCTGCAGCTCAACTTCGAAGCCGGCGGCCACCGCGGCCCCTTGGTGCTGAACGAGCTCGGGCGTGGCGCGAGCTGGCTGATCGACGGCGTGGCCCGGGCCGCGCCGCACCCGGTGGCCACCTCGGCCGCCAGCAGCGTCGCGGCGCTCTTCCTGGGCCAGTTCAACAGCGACGCGCGGGTCTTCGATGCGGCGGGGGTGTCCGTGCTCGGCTTCACGTTCTTCGGCGGCACCACGCACTACCACACCGCCCTGGATACACCCGAGCGGCTCGACCTCGGCAGCCTGCAGCACGACGGGGCGACGGCTCTGGCGCTCGCGCGCTACTTCGGCAACCAGCCCCTGCCGCCCCCACGGGGCGGCGAGCCGATCTTCTTCGACCTGCTCGGCGCGGTGCTCATCCACTACCCGGCCGCCTGGGCTCCGCCGCTGCTGCTGGCCACGCTGCTCTGTGCCGCGCTCCTGATGTGGCGGCGCCGCGCGCAGTTCAGCGTCCGTGGCGTGGGGCTAGGCGCGCTCCTGATGGGCCTTGGCGTTGCCGCGGCAGCAGGCGGCGTGTGGGGAGTATGGGCGCTGCTGGCGCCGCTGGTCGCCCCGCTGATCAACGGCACCACCTACGCCGGCGAGCTGTTCTGTCTGGGCTTCGCCGCGGCGGTCGTGGCGCTCGTCCTGGCGCTCTACGGGCTGTTTCGCCGGCGCGCCTCCGCCGCCAACCTGGCCCTTGGCGCCCTGCTGTGGTGGCTCACGCTTGCCACGCTGAGCAGCCTGCTGCTCCCGGCGGTGAGCTACCTGCTCCAGTGGCCGCTGCTCGCCGCCCTCGCGAGCCTGGCCGTCACAACCCGGCCGCCTCGCCCTTCAGGCGGCCGGTGGAGCGACCTGGCACTGGCCGCGCTTGCTGCGCCGCCGCTGCTCATCCTGGCACCGGGCGTGACGCTCTTCTTCACCGTACTGCCGCTCGACTCGGCCTGGGTTGTGGCAGTGCCCATCGCACTCGGTCTGGGGCTGCTCTTCCCGCTGCTGGAGCGCATCGCCCCGTACGGGCGCTGGCTGCCCCCGGCGCTTGGGGCGGCCGCGGCGGGGCTGCTGCTCGCCGGCGTGCTGGGCTCGCGCTTCGGCCCGGAGCAGCCACGACCCAACAGCGTCGCCTACGCCCTGGACAGCGCCAGCGGCGCGGCCTTCTGGTTCACGGCCGACCCCGCTCTTGACAGCTGGACGGCGCAGTTCTTCCCCGCGGGCGCCGAGCGAGCCGATCTAAGCGGCCTGCTCGGTCCCACTGGCCAGCGCTTTCTACGCGGCCCAGCCTCAGTTGCCGCCCTGGCGCCCCCGACCGTCGAGGTGCTTGCTGATACCACGCAGGGGACAACACGCACCCTGGCGCTCCGCCTGTGCTCGCCGCGCAGCGCGCTCAACCTGCGTGTGCTTGTCTCCGGCGCGGCGGTGCGTCAGGCCCGCCTGAACGGGCGGGCGGTCGAGGGGCCGGACAGCCCGCCCATGCCCGCATCCGTCTGGATGCTCCGCTACTACGGGCTGCCGCCCGGTGGCGCGCTCCTGACCCTGGAGCTCGATGGATCGAGCCCGATCCAGCTCACCGTGGTCGACCAGTCGAACGGTTTTTCACCACTACCTGAGGCTCCGGGCCCGCGGCCGGCGGGGATGATGCCGGCGCCCACCAACGTGCGCGACCCGGTGTATGCGCGAACCGTTCTGAAGGTGCCCTAACCTTGAACAGATGTTCGCGCCCGGTGCCAAAGCTGTGGAGCCAGCGGCTCAATCGCAAGCACCGTTCGGCTTCGCGGCGTGTAGTACACCCGGCTCGGGCCGTTGATAATCGCCCCGCGTGGCATACGCAGGCGAGGACGATGAGCGAGCTCCTGCGTGCTCAGAGCTGCCTGCAATTCTGCCTACAATGAGCATCGTCAGGACAGGTCAGGGTAGGTCACTCGCTGTCCGACTTCTCGCCGCCATTAAAGGCATAACAGAGCGAAATAATTCAATGTAAGTCTTGACAGGACAAGCTAAGACAATCGCACTTTTGTGCTTTGCAAGCAGGAGGTCCGGGGTTCGAATCCCCGTCGCTCCACAAGACTGGGACGCCGAATTCCAATCAGGGATTCGGCGTCTCGCTTTCCCTGGGGGACGTGTTGGGGGAAGTTCGCATCACGGGTGAAAGGTTTTGCGCATGTCGAGACCTCGCCGCTCTCGGCGCACCGCGGCGTCGCCGAAGACCTGCGCGAACGCGGGGTCGAGCGCCCGCAGGTCCAGCAGCGTCTCGTTCACGTCGAACACACAGACTCGTGGCATCG
>DAOLDO010000824.1:0-3288 GCA_035327325.1 Chloroflexaceae bacterium
GCCACCACCGCCGCGCTTCCCGAGCCGCCGGCCCGAGCCGCGCCAGGAGCGGGGCCACCCGCTGCGCTGTGGTTCGCTGGCCACGACGACGCAGCGCGGCCGGTTCCGGCGCGCGAGGCGCAAGGTGGTAGCATTGGGCGCGCTGCTGCTGCGCTTTCCACCTATCCGGGCGGGCGTGCGCCGCATCTGGCGCGGGGCATTTCCGCGCCCGGCGCACGCGACAGCGGGCAGGGCGATGCGACGCCCGCCCCACGGCCAGACGCACCGCCCTGCCCTACCACAACGCCCGGCTCGGCGGGGGTGGGTCCCACCACGGTGGGCGGGTGGCGGCAGCCCCCGTTTCCACAGCCGTAGGCGGCCCGTCGGCTGTCTGAATGGTAGCCGCCCTTCTACGGCCCTCAGCTACGTCCTGAGAGGCCGTCCTTTATGGTGTACACCGGCACTCGGTGGATCTACTCTTCAAGATCAGTGGGCGGATCGTCGCAGGGGCGGTAGCTGCGGCCCTCGTTCCAGTCGTGAGCCGCCTCAAAGGCGTTGAAGCGCGCCACACCGAGCGCCTCGGCCACCCTGCCGGCGGCGAGGAGCGCGCGGACCTCGTCGTCGAGGCCAGCGAGCAGCTCGGCGAGCAAGCGCTGCGCGCCAGCTTCGCTACCATCGGCGGTGAGGGCGATGCCAGGCTCAAGGAGGGTGCGCTCGATAGCTTTGCTAACGGCGTCGGAGAGGTGCAAACGCTGCGCGTCAGCTTCGCTAACGTCGTCGAAGCGGGTGTAGGTGGTGGCCATTGCGGTCTCCTCCAGGGTTCTGTGGCGGCCGTCGGTTCCTGGTCCCTCCACGCCATCTCCCCCGGCCCGGCGACAAGGACGAGGCGCACCAGTCTTGTTCGGGGTGGGGGCCCCCCGAAAGACGGTGCGCCCCTTGCGCCAGGGATGCGGGGTGTGGCAGGGTCAGAAGCCAGAACCTGGATGCCACGACCACAGAGGAGGTTTGCTGCGCCACCACGTCAGCCCGGCTCGCCGAGCCGCGAGTACGCCTGCCTCCGCGAGGAAGCGTGCGTGCGCCGTGTCCAGGGCGGCAGCGTCGCCGGCAAAGGCGGCGACAATCACCGCGCGACCGCGCGGGTGGCCCGCTACCGCTCGACGCGGGCGCGGGGCACGGCCGGCTGCAACCGCGTGCAGCCGGCCATACCATTGCATCCGCTGAGGAGTTTGAGAGCGGCTCGCTCTACCAGCAGCTGCTCGCACGCTGGAACGAGTGCGATGCCGCTGCGTTCGCGGCGCTCTTTGCGGATGACGGCAGTACGGTTGGCTTTGACGGCAGCCACTAACGGTCGATCATTACGGCCGCCGGAGCCGTCTCGGGATCAGGGCGACAAGGAACTGCAGCACAGTGAGCAGGCCAAAGGCCCCGCCGAAGAGCACCGTGGTCGTGATGAACGCCTGGGTGACCTGGGCGAAGGGAAGCGCAGCGCAGAGCACAGCCCAACGCATGCCCATGAGTGGCTCGCCGCAGCGCGTCTCGCGCACAAGGTGGATGGCTCCGGCGAGCACGAACAGCCAGGCGACCGGATCGAGACCAGGGCGGTACGAGCCGACATAGGCGACAAGAACGAGCAGCGTGAGCAGGGCAAGCCCGAACGCTGTGACGCTGCCCCTGATCAGTAGCTGTCCAACGCTCCTCCTGGAGTGTGGATGAGCGGGCGGACGCTGTCGAACAGGCAGCGGTCGCTGCGGCCGAAGGAGGCGCGTCGTGCTGGTGGTAGGCTGCCTGAGCGTGGCGCCGCAGCTGATACAGAAGACTGCATCGGGTGGGCAGGTATCGCTGCAATTTGGGCAGCGAGAGGAGGTTGAAATCATCATTACTATCCGTAAACAGGTCGCATGGGGTGTTCTTTATCGTACACCCTCCGTCAAGCTCACTCCTGCTGGCAGCTCGTGCAACACTGTACTTGACGACGAGAGTGAGAGATCATAGGCTGTAAGCGGAATGTTGCCCTGACGAGAAAGCCTATCACCAATGCCGCACATCCGCGAACCTCAGGACCGTGAAACCCCGCCCCCGGCGCCGCCGTGGGTGAAGGTAGCTGGAGGAGTCGTGCTCTCCCTACTGCTTGTCATCGTCGCCCTGCATCTGACCGGCAACAGCCCGGCGATGCACGGGGGGCAGATGTCGCCTGCTCAGCACAACGGGCAGCAGCCATGACCATGCCGCCCTGGCTGCGCAAGCTCGCTCTGGCTACCCATATCACCGCATCGGTCGGCTGGTTGGGTGCCGTGGCAGCATTTCTGGCCCTCGCCATTACCGGCTTGAACGGCCAGGATGCCTTTCTCGTGAGCGGCGCCTACCTCGCGATGGACGTGACCGTCACGTATCTCATCGTGCCCCTGAGCATCGCCTCGCTGGTCAGCGGACTGCTCCAGTCTCTTGGAACCAGCTGGGGCCTATTCCGGCACTACTGGGTGATCGCGAAGCTGCTGATCACCGCGGTTTCGACATTCCTTCTGCTCAGCCACACACAGGGCGTGCGCTACATGGCCGAGGTCGCAGGAGGAATGAGCCTCGGCAGTGCTGATCTCCGATACCTACGGGAGCAGCTTGTCATCGAGGCTGCCGGAGCGATCGTGGCCCTGATCGCGACGACGCTGCTCTCGGTGTACAAGCCACGAGGGCTCACCCCCTACGGATGGCGCAAGCAGCGCGAGCAGCGTGCGGCGGCTGCTGACGGGGCAGCGACGCGGTGAACGGAGCGCCGCCAAGTGCTTGCTGCGGCGGCGGTGAGCGCACCTGTAGACCTTCCGCACGAGACTGCTCCATTCTGCCGAAGGCGCCGCTCCGTCGCGCTGCGACGCACGCGGGGAGCCGACTCAGGAACACGTTGATCGGCGCGCGCAGCGCCACCACTTCATCTTGCTGGCGCCGCGATAAGCAAGCACACGAAGGCGGGGCGTCCCTCGGGACGCCCCGCCGGTGCGACGGTGGCTAGGCGGCCTTGCGGCGCCGGCGCGGCTTCGCGGGCTTCGCCTCGGGCTCGGCCACCGGCTTGGGCTCGTCGGCGACGGGCTCGGGCTCGGCCACGGCGGCCTCGGCCTTGCGGGGCAGCGGGGCGTGGTCGGAGCGGAGCACGACCACCTCGACGCTGGTGCGCTTCACACCCTCGCGATCGGTGTACTCGCTGCTCTGCAGGCGACCCGCGACCGCGATGCGCTCGCCCTTGCGGTAGCTGGCGAGGTACTCGGCGGCCTCGCCGAAGGCCACCAGGCGGAACCAGTCGGTGCGCTCCTTCCACTCCTC
>DAOLDO010000825.1:0-3282 GCA_035327325.1 Chloroflexaceae bacterium
CCACCACGGGTCCCACTGGTCAACCGCGTTGACCCAGGCCCGCCGCCACATCGTGCCGCCCACCTCGGGCCGCCCGAGCCCGGCCTCCGGCTCGCCGTCCCAGCCCAGCTCATCGAGGTAGACCGTGCCGGCGCCCACAGGCGTGCCGACGAGCTCCAGGCCCACCGTCGCGATCGGGCGCCCCCCGGTGTCGGGGACGCGCCAGGCGAGCTCGGCCGCGGCGCCGGGGGTGAGAGCCGCCTCGGGCCCGGCGATGGGCGAGAGCCGGTCGTCGGCGCCGTAGATCTGGATGAGCAGGCGGCAGCGCACCGGCCCCGCGCTCGCCGGGTCGGCGCTCAACCGGGCCCGCACCGTCTGGCCCGGGTAGAGGGTCGGCGCGGCGAGCAGCTGGTAGCCCGGCATGTCGCGCGCCTCGGGCGGGATGAAGGACGCCGTCGTGGCGCGGGCCACCCGGCCTGGGGCGAGCCCGCTGTAGCGCAGGGCGAGGCTGCGACTACCCCGCGCGCTGTGGCCCGCCACATTCTCCAGCGTCAGCGTCCCCCGCGCGTCGGGGGCGTCGTCGGCGAGCCAGCCCTGGACGCTGCCGGGCAGCTCGAAGTGGAAGCGCGCCCCGCCCTTCGGCGAGAGCGGCGGCTCGCCGGCGAGGGCGCGCCCGATGTTGACGACGTGGTACGCCTCGCTCGCGGCGTCGGTGATCGCGCGGCCGCCGTCGGCCGTGGGCAGGTAGAGCCGGTCGGCCACGGGGCCGCGCCAGTCGGGGCCGGCCTCGATACCGGCCAGGCCGTTCTTGATGCCCATCAGGCAGCCGACGTTGCCCGCGTTGCAGTCGGTGTCCCAGCCCGCGGTGGTGGTGATCATCAGCGCGCGCTGGAAGTCGTCCTCGCCGTAGAGCAGCCCGAGGTGGATGAGGGCGTGGTTCGGGACCATGTGGCAGTTGCCGCCGTAACAGTCGTAGCCATAGCGGCGCGCGATCTGGCCCAGAGCCTCGCGCCAGTCGGGGTAGCGCTCGCGCCACTCGCGCAGGTCGTGGATGAGCCGGGCAATGGTCGAGTCGCGGGGGATGAGGCGGAGCGCCACGTCGAGCAGGGCGCCCAGGTCGGGCTCGACGAAGGCCAGGGCCTCCATGGCCGCGACCACCTGCGCGCCGTAGATCGCCTCGCCGTCGTGGCTGACCGAGGCGGCGCGGCGGGCCAGGTCGGCGGCGCGCTCGGGGTCGCCGGGGCAGACCATGGCCCAGCCGTCTATGAAGATCTGGGCGCCGATCTGCTCGGCGACGACCCTGCCGTTGCGCGCGGCCGAGCCGCTCGCGGGGGCGGGCAACCCTCGCTTGAGCCGCAGGTAGGCGGTGTGCTCGGTGGAGTTGCCCATGCCGCCCCACCAGAGGATGCTGCGCCCCTCGACGATGTAGTTGAGCCAGGTCTGGCCGATCTGCGCGGGGGTGAGGTCGGGGTCGTTGTTGTGGTCGGGCAGGGCGCGCAGGAAGGTGAAGGTCCCGGAGAGGTCGTCGTCGGTGACGATGAGCGGAGCGCCGCCCCGGCGGTCGAGGTAGTACCAGGTCTCGCCGTGCTCAGCCAGGATG
Source organism: Chloroflexaceae bacterium (assembly GCA_035327325.1). Taxonomy (GTDB): domain Bacteria; phylum Chloroflexota; class Chloroflexia; order Chloroflexales; family Chloroflexaceae; genus CAIWXH01. The sequence continues at coordinate 1,580 of DAOLDO010000825.1, forward strand.
CGCTCGTGACTCCAGCCCTCGACGGGCCGGCCGAGGTAGACGCCGATCAGCTTGCCGAGCACGCCGGCGTAGACGCGCTCGAGGTAGTCGTGGGGGAGGGGCATCGCGGGCTCCTTCTGCTGGGCCCTGGTGCGGTCGCACGGGGCCGCGGGGAGAGCCAAACCGTCAGAGCATCGCCAGGAGCTCGGCGCGGGTAGGCATGGCGCCTGGGCGTCCGGCCTGGTAACGGCGAGGGCGCCCGCCGCGGAGCCCCAGCGCAGCGCCTGCTCGAGGGGCAGGCCCGCGCAGAGGGCCGCGCCGAGGCCGCCATTGCAGGCGTCGCCCGCCGCTACGGTGTCCACTGATTCAGGAAGAGGACGTGCTGCACCCCTGCCACGCCAGTCGCCGCCCCGCCCGCAGGTTGGCCATCAGGTAGCCGGCCTCGCTGCTGGTGACCGGCAGCGAGTCGGTCATCCCGCCGACCGCCACGGTGCGCGGCTCGCCGGGGGCCTTTACGACTACGAGGTGCGGCACGGCGGCCCGCTCGGGGCGGGCGGGCGCGAAGCCGACCCCTCTCCGCGGCCACGTGGATGTCGTGGCGTTACCGCGGCGGGGCCATCGCCGACGATGGAGTCACCGGGGCCGCCCGGCTCCGCTCGGCTACTCCGCGATACCGTACCACTCCTGGAGCCAGGCTCGCATCTGGGCGATCTCGCCCTCCTGGGCCGTGATGACCGCCTGGGCCAGGTCCTTGACCTCCTGGCGCTCGGCATTCTGCAGCGCGTCCTGTGCCATAGCGACGGCGGCCTCGTGGTGGGGGATCATGGCCTGGATGAAACGCTGGTCGAAGGGCGCGTCGCCGGCGGCGATCTCCATATCGCCCATGTCCATGGCCATGCCGGCGGTCTCGGCGAGGTCGGGGTGCCACGCCGCGCGCCACGCGCGGAGCTGGACGATCTCCGCCTCCTGGGCGGTGATGATCGCCTGGGCGAGGTCCTTTATCTCCTGGCGCTCGGCCTGCGGAAGGGCCTGCTGGGCCATCGTGATGGCGCCCTCGTGGTGGACGATCATGCTGTCAATGAAGGTCGCGTCGTAGGGCGCGTCGCTCACGGTGGCCATCGAACCGTGGTCCATGCCGGGCATATGTTCAGGCATGGCGGTGGCAGCGGGGGCGTCTGGCGCGGCGGCGGGGGCGGCGCCGCAGGCGGCGAGGATGAGTGCGGCCAGCGTGGCGAGGGGGGCAACGAGCAGGAACGTCGGGCGCATTCCTATAACTCCTTGTGGTCCATGGTATCCCACATTCGTGAGCGACAGCACGAGCTGGCGCCATTCAGAGGAGGGTAGCACCGGCCTGAGCGGGCGTCAAGGGAGCGCCTTCGGGCGGCGGAATTCCGGTCTCGCGAGCCGCCGGGTTGTGGCATTTCACACAGCCAACAGCGGGAAGCGCACGGTCGCCCATGAGCTACCTTCCCCCGCTGGTGGAGCGCAGGGCGACCGTGCAGCCTTTTTCGGGCCTTCCAGCTTTACGATGAGCATACGTGCGAGCGTTCAAGCGGGTATACTGCCCTCGGGAGCAGCTGGAGCGCAGGAGTGCTCACAATGGGGCGAGCGACGATTCGGGTGGTGGTGGCGGACGACCACAAGGTCGTACGGGCGGGCATCCGTGAGCTGCTCGCGGACGAGCCCGACATCGAGGTGGTCGGCGAGGCCCGCGACGGGCGCGA
>DAOLDO010000826.1:0-3281 GCA_035327325.1 Chloroflexaceae bacterium
AGTGCAGGCGGGCCAGCAGGCGCGGCCCGGCCGTGACCACCAGGGAGGTGAACAGGTAGATGACCGGGACCGAGCGGGGGATGAAGACGCCCGCGCTGCCCATGCTGATCAGCAGGCCCAGGGCGCCGGCCAGGGCGCCCGCCACGAGCACGGCGCCGGCCAGCAGCATCAGCTCGTCGAGGGAGGCGTAGCGCCAGAAGCGCGCGTAGACCCCGACCCGGTGGAAGACGATCGGGGTGATCAGGACGGCCAGCATGGCGAAGACGACCAGGCCGCTCCAGTACGGGCTGAGGTCGAGGGACTCGAGCCTGATCACGAAGCTCAGGTAGGCGGCGACAGGCAGGAGCAGCAGGTCGGCCGCGAGGAAGTAGCGGTTGCGGGCCGGCGCGCTGAGCGTTGGAACTCTCACGGGTCGTTCCTTTCCGAGCGGCGGGGCGGGCGCCGGCATCCTCAGGAGGCCAGGGCGAGGCGGAGCTGCGCGCAGACATAGTCTACCTGCTCCTCGCGCATCACGCCCGAGAAGGGCAGGGCGAGCGATGTCGCCCCCAGCTCCTCGGTGACCGGGAAATCGCCCGGCTGGTAGCCGAAGCGCTGGCGGTAGAAGGGCTGGAGGTGGATGGGCGTGAAGTAGGGCCGGCTGGGCACCCCGGCCTCGGCCAGGCGCGCCATCACGGCGTCACGACCGACCGGCGCGGTGACGCGCACGACGTAGACGAACCAGCTCATGCGGGTGACGGCCGGGGCGACGTAGGGGCGCTCGACGCCCGCGAGGCCGGCGAGGCGCTCGTTGTACCACGAGGCGACGCGGGCGCGCCGGTCGAGCAGCTCCTCGACGCGGGCCATCTGGGCCAGGCCGAGGGCGGCGCTCAGCTCGTCGAGGCGGTAGTTGTAGCCGAGGCGAGTGTGGTTGAGCCAGGCGTCGAAGACGTCGCGGCCCTGGTTGCGCAGCGAGCGGAAGAGGGGCGCCCACTCGTCGCGGCCGGTGACGATCATGCCGCCCTCGCCGGTGGTGATCTGCTTGTTCGGGTAGAAGGCGAAGACGGCGGCGTCGCCGAGGGTGCCGGCGGGCCGGCCCTTGTACTCGGCGCCGATGGCCTCGCAGGCGTCCTCGATCACGGCCAGGCCGTGCTCGGCGGCCGTGGCCAGGATGGGGTCCATGTCGCAGGGCTGGCCGAAGGCGTGCACAGGCATGATCGCGCGCATGGGCCCGGCGTCCGCGACGGAGCGGGGCACCCAGCGACGGGCGGCCTGGCCGCCGCGGGCCAGGTCGTGGGCGGCCTCGGCGAGCAGGGCCGGGTCAAGGTTGCCCGTGGCCCGCTCGACGTCCACGAAGACGGGCACGCCGCCCTCGTAGAGGATGCTGTTGGCCGAGGCGATGAACGAGAAGGGCGAGGTGAGCACCAGGTCGCCCGGCCCCACCCCCGCGGCGATCGCGCAGAGGTGCAGGCCGCTGGTGCCCGAGTTGACCCCGACGGCGTGGCCGGTGCGGGTGTAGGCGGCGACGGCCTGCTCGAAGGCCACGATCTGGGGGCCGATGCTCAGGGTGGGCGTGCGCAGGACGGCGTTCACCGCGGCGATCTCGGCGTCGGTGATATCCGGCGAGGCCATGGGGATCTGCATCAGGGTCGCTCCACACGCGCGGCGCCGCGGCGCCTATCTCATACGCATCGTTGTAAGCTGCGGCAGCCAGGCCTGGGTGGTGAGGTTGAGCGGCGGCGGCGGGGCCCGCCCCTCTTCGGCGAAGGCGCGGCAGGGCAGGCCGGCGACGCCGACGCCCGAGGGCGCGGCCCAGAGCTGGGCCATCGCCTCGTAGCCGGCCTGGGTCGGGTGCAGGCCGTCGGCCAGGAGGCCGGGGTTGCGCTCGAAGTGGGTGTAGAAGTCGGGCCCGAGCCGCACCGGGCGCACCCCCGAGTTGAACGCCGTCGCGAGCCGCACGATCTCGCGGTTGTAGTCGAGGATGCGCGTCCGGCGGTCGGGCAGGTCCTCCGGCTTGACGCCGGGGAAGGTGGTCCAGGGCACCGGGGCGAGCCAGAGGTTCAGCCCGTAGCCGCCGCCCCACAGGCCGACGACCAGGGCGCGCAGGTCGCTCCTGAACCACGAGACGGCGCGGCCGTCACGCACGTCGTTGCTGCCGAGCATGATCAGCACGTGGCGGGCGCCGAGCTGCTCGATGTGGTCCCTGTAGGCCGCGATCTTGGCCAGGGCCGAGCGGTCGTTGGGCCTGGCGGGGGGGCGGTTGAAGCGATCGGCGGTGAGGGTCAGGCCGTCGAAGCCCTCGTTCAGGATGAAGACCGGCGCGTCGGCGCAGGCGGTGAGCAGGTTGTTCAGGGTGAGCTGGTAGCCGCGGCGGAAGGCGGCGGCGCCGTTGTTGTTGCTGTTGTTGTACTGGTAGAAGTTGCGCCCGTCCTGGCTGACGGCGGGCGAGCGGCCGGCCGTGGTGATCGGGTAGCTTGGCGAGTCGGAGCGGACCTCGTCGCCGAACTGGCCGGCGGTGATCGAGTCGCCGATGGTCAGGACAATCCGGCCCAGGGCCAGGGGCGCGATCGTGTCGTCGGGCGCGGCGCCGAGGCGGGCGCCGGCCGCATTGATGATGTAGCCGTCGGCGCGGTACTCGCCGAAGGCGGGCAGGCTGAAGCCGGCGGCGAGGGTGCTGCCTGCGGCGCCGAAGACCTTGCGGCTCACGCCGTCGAGCACGAACTCGACCCCGGCGCCGGGGCCCTGGAACACGCCGGTCAGGGTGATCTCCGGCGTGGCCTGGATGTAGGGGATGTAGAAGAGGTCGTAGGCCGAGTCGTTGCCGTTGGCATCGGGCATGTTGCCGTCCACCTGCAACAGGCCGTCGGGGCTGAGGGTGCGGCCCTGCACGCCGAGACTGAGGCCCGGCGTGGTCTGCTGGAGGAAGCTGAAGGTGCGCCTGGCCGCGTCGCCGCCGGGCGGCAGGCCGGCGAGGACCTGGGCGTAGAGTATGCCGGTGGCCACGTCCCAGTGGGCCAGGTAGTCCTGCCCCTCGACGAGCAGCGCGTCGCCCTGGCGCAGGGTGTGGGCGGGGCCGGGCCAGCCGGCGACGGCGAGGCGGGGCGCGCGCAGGCTGGCCTCGGGCGGGGCGACGAGGGTGGCGGCGCCGTCGCGGGCCGTGGCGGCGAGGTGGACGCCCAGCAGGGCCTCCAGACTCTGCTGGGGGATTGCCGCCCCCAGGGCGGGCGACCACGTTGGGTCGCCCGTACCTGCCTCTGGCGAGGGGGAGGGCGGCCCGGCATGGCTGCCCGCGCTCGCCTCTGGCG
>DAOLDO010000827.1:0-3278 GCA_035327325.1 Chloroflexaceae bacterium
CCCCGGCCCAGGCCCCGCCGGCGCCGCCCGCCCCCGTCCTGCTGGAGCGGGCCGCGGGCGAGCCGCTGGCCTCGCCGTACAGCACGATGCGCATTGACCGAGAGGAGCTTCGCCGTGGCTAACACCGCGCTGGCGCGGTCCTCCGCGCCCTCGCTGGCCGCCGCCCTGCTGAGGCGGGCGCGGCTGGCCCTTGGGAGGGGCCACCTGGCCCTGCTGCTCGGCCTGATCGTCGTCGGGCTCATCGCCCACGGCTTCAACATGTTCCACAGCCCCTCGCCGAGCCGGCTCGACGACGAGGGGATCTACATGGCCCAGGCCTGGGCCGTGCTGCGCGAGGGACGGCTGGCGCCCTACACCTACTGGTACGACCACGCGCCCGGCGGCTGGATCATGATCGCCGCCTGGATGGGCCTGACCGGCGGGCCGAACGCCCTGGGCGGGGCCATCGCCAGCGGCCGCATCCTGATGCTGGTGCTGCACCTTGCGATGATCCCGCTGCTCTACCGGATCGCGCGCAAGCTGGGGGCGGGCCCCGCGGCGGCGGCGATCGGCACGCTGCTCTTCTCGCTCTCGCCCCTGGCGGTCTACTACCAGCGGCTGGTGCTGCTCGACACGATCATGCTCTTCTGGATCATGGTCAGCGTCGAGCTGCTGCTCGACGGCTGGGGCCGCCTGAGCCGCTTCCTGCTCAGCGGGATCGCCTTCGGCCTGGCCGTGCTGAGCAAGGAGACGGCGGTCTTCCTGATCCCCGCCATGCTGGTGCTGGCCTGGCAGCAGCGCTGGGAGCACCACGGCCGCTTCGCGCTGGTGGGCTGGCCCCTGGCCATGGCCTCGGTGGTCAGCCTGTACCCGCTGATGGCGGTGCTGCGCGGCGAGCTGCTGCCGGCGGGCCAGTCGCTCGGCTTCTTCATCCTGGGGCGCGACGACCCCCACGTCTCGCTGGTCGAGTCGCTGCGCTGGCAGGCCACGCGCACGGGTGGCGGCATGCTCAACCTGGAGAACCAGTTCTGGCAGCTGGTGCGCGGCGAGTGGCTGAGCCGCGACCCGCTCCTGATCGGCGGCGGCGCCCTGGCCTCGCTGGCCAACCTGGCCCGCGGCCTGCGCGACCGGCGCCTGCTGGTGGCGGGGCTCCTGGGGCTGCTGCCGGTCTTCTACCTGGGCCGCGGCGGGGTCGTCTTCGACTTCTACGTGCTCTTCGCCGTGCCCTTCTTCTGCCTGAACCTGGCCCTGCTGGCGGCGCCCCTGCTCGGGCGGCTGGCGCCCCGCCACGAGCTGCCCGCCGTGGCCCTGGCCAGTCTGCTGCTGCTCGCCGGCTACGGCGCCTCGGGCCAGCTGCGCAGCCTCTACGTCGAGCAGCCGGGGCGGGCCAGCTACGAGGCCCTGGACTGGATCAAGGCCCACCTGCCGCCCGAGAGCACGATCGTGGTGCGCGACGGCTTCTGGACCGACCTGCGCGAGCCGGGCGGCGGCCGGCCCGCGTTCGCGGGCGCCCACAGCCACTGGAAAGTCGCGGCGGACCCGGCGATCAGGGGCGGGGTCTTCCACGACGACTGGCGCACGATTGACTACGTCCTGGTGACGCCGGGCCTGGAGGACGACTTCGCGGCGACGGGCAACACCCTGGCGATCGAGGCCCTGGCCAACGCGCACCCGGTGCGGCGCTGGGCGGCCGACGGCGCCGAGGTGGTGCTCTACAAGGTCGCCAGGGTGAGCCCGACCGAGCCGGCCGTGCTGCGGGCGGCCGACGCGGCGATCGAGGCCCGCTTCGCCCGGGGCGGGGCCTACGCCGACGCCGACGGCGCGGTGACCTCGGAGGCCCAGTCCTACGCGATGCTGCGGGCCGTGTGGCTGAGCGACCGGGCGGCCTTCGACGCCGCCTGGGGCTGGACGCGGGCCAACCTGGTCGGCCCCAACGGGCTGCCCAGCTGGCTCTGGCGCGAGGGCGCGGTGGCCGACGCCAACAGCGCCGCAGACGCCGACACCGACATGGCCCTGGCCCTGCTGATGGCCGGGCGCCGCTGGGGCGACCAGGCCCTGCTCGACGCGGGGACGGCCATGGCGCGGGCGATCTGGGAGCACGAGGTGGCCGAGGTGGGCGGCCGGCCCTACATGAGCGCCGGCAACTGGGCCCGCGACGCCGACCCGGTCGCGATCAACCCGAGCTACCTGGCGCCCTACGCCTACCGCGTCTTCGCCGAGGTGGACCCGGGGCACGACTGGCTGGCCCTGGTGGACACCAGCTACGAGGTGCTGTTCGAGGCGGGCCGCGCGCCCCTCGGCGCGGCGCGCACCACCGGGCTGCCGCCCGACTGGGTCGGCCTCGACCGGCAGACGGGCCGGCTTGCGCCGCTCGCGCTCGCCGACGACGAGACCACCGCCTACGGCTACGACGCCGCGCGGACCCTCTGGCGCGCGGCGGTGGACGTCCGCTGGTCAGGCGATGGGCGGGCGACGTCCCTGCTCGAGCAGGCGGGCTTCCTGCGCGACGAGGCGGCCCGCAAGGGCTTCGTGAGCGCCATCTACGCCCGCGACGGCGCGATCCGCGAGGAGGCGCCGAGCGCGGTGGCCCAGGCCGGCGCCCTGGCCGCCCTGCTCGAACTGGAGCCCGCGCAGGCCCACAGGCTCTACGCGGGGCAGATCCTCGGCGCGGCCCGGGGCACGGGCGAGGGGCTGGCCTGGGGCGACCCCGCCGACCTCTACGCCCAGGAGTGGGCCTGGTTCGCCACAGCCCTCTACGCCGACGCGCTGCCCAACCTGTGGAGCGGGCAGTAGCCGTGTGAGGTGTGAATCGCTCGCTGGCGCTCGCTCTGTGAGGTGTGATTCCGTCACGGGCACGCATCACACCTCACACCTCACACGGCGGGCGATAGCGACAAGCGCGATGAAGAAGCGAGGCAACGATAATGAACAAGCACGAGCGATCGCCGATCTACCAGACCCGCGCCACGCGGGTGCTGTTCGTGGACGAGCTGCGGCGGGGGCACCGGCGCCGGCGTGCGGCCCTGCTGGCCCTGGGGCTGCTGGCCCTGATCCTGGCCGGGGGCGCGATCGGCCAGGGGCTGCGCGTGGCCGCCGAGCCGAGCGCGGCGCCCGCCGCGGGCTCGCGGCCCCAGGGCGCCAGGGAGCGCATCGTGGAGGAACTGGCCGCCACGGTCGCGTCGAGGCCGGCGCCGACGGCCGCGCCCACGGCCGCGCCGACGGCGCCCCCGCTCGCCGCCGCCGGCACCGACGGGGCGGGGCTCTGGCCGCGCGACCCGCCCGGGCTCGCGGGCGAGCCC
>DAOLDO010000828.1:0-3277 GCA_035327325.1 Chloroflexaceae bacterium
CGGCTGCAGGGCCGAGGCGTCGCCAATGGCGGCTACGCCGGGCAGCTCGCCCGCCACCTTGATCACGGCGATGTCGTTCAGGGGGTCCGTGCCGACCAGCTCGGCCTCGCGCCGGCTGTTGTCGGCGAAGACCACGGCGAGCTGGCGGGCGTCGTTCACCACGTGGTTGTTGGTGATGATGTAGCCCTCGTCGCTGACGATCACGCCGCTGCCGCTGCCCATGCCCTGGGCCGCCCGGTTGATCACGGTCACGACGGCGGGGCCCACCTTCTGCACGGCGCCCACGGCCGTCTCCGAGCCCTCGGCCGACTGGGCGGCGCCGGCCTGCGGGGCCGGCTGGGCCGGCTGCGTCGGGGCCTCGGCGGCGGTCAGGATGGGCCGGCTGGTGGGCGCCTGGGCGGCCTGGCGCCCGGTGATGTAGAGAGCGGCCGCGCCGCCCGACACCGCGCCGCCGGCGACGCCGATGAAGATGCCGAGCAGCAGCACGGCCAGCAGGATGATCGGGTTGTGTTTGCGCTCCATTGGTCCTACCTGTATGCTTGGGGGGCGTTGTCACCCCTCGGCTTGCCACAAGTAGTATGCCAACCCAGCCTGAGCGCAGTTTTAAGCCGTCCTAAGAGTGGGATGAGAGCGGGCCGCCCCCGGCCTACCCCAGCAGGTCCCGCAGCGCCGGCTCCAGCTCGGGGTATGTGAACTGGTAGCCCAGCTCCTGGGCGCGCCGGGGGAGCACGCGGCTCCCTTTCACGACCAGGTCGGCCATCTCGCCGAGGGCGAGGCGCAGGCTGAACGCGGGCACGGGCAGCCACGAGGGCGAGCCGACCACCCGCCCGATGGTCGCGCAGAAGTCGCGGTTGGTCACCGGATTGGGCGCCGTGGCGTTGATCGGCCCGCTCAGCCGCTCGTCCTCCAGGGCCAGCATGAAGATGCCGACCACGTCGTCGGGGTGGATCCACGAGTAGTACTGGCTCCCCGGCATGATCGGGCCGCCAACGCGCAGCCGGAACGGGATGAGCAGCTGCCCGAGGGCCCCCTCGTTTGGGTCGAGCACGATGCCCGTGCGCACCCGCGCCACGCGGACCCCGAGCTCCTCGGCCCGCAGCGCCTCGCCCTCCCAGGCCACGCAGAGCCGGCCCTGGAAGTCGTCGCCGGGCGGGGCCGTCTCGTCGCGCGGCGTGTCGTCCCCGGGCCCGTAGTAGCCGATCGCCGACGCGCTCACCAGGACGGCCGGGCGCCTTGAGGCCGCGGCGATGGCCGCGACGATGCCGCGCGTGCCCACCACGCGGCTGCTCTCGATCTCCCGCTTGTACGCCTTCGTCCAGCGCACGCCGATCAGGCCCTGCGAGATGGGGGCGCCCGCAAGGTGGATGACCGCGTGGGCCCCGTCGAGCGCGGCGGCCCACGGCCCGCTCTCCGCGGGCGTCCACGCCACGTAGTCGGCGGCGCCGGGCAGCTTGCGGCGCGCGGCCGCCGGGTCGCGCGAGAAGATCACCACCTCGTAGCCGCCCTCGCGCAGGGCCTTGAAGAGCCGACCGCCGATCAGCCCGGTCGCGCCGGTGAGGATGATACGCTTCGCGTTGCTCATAGACTCCAGGGTACCCCTGGTCGAGGCAGGGCGTCAAGGTGGCAAAGGGCTGCTCAGGGAGGGCCCTGCCCTCCCTGCGACCCTCCCAGTGGGGCGGTACGGGCTGCATCGGGGCTCTGGCTTCTACCCCTGCGACCCCTTCCGGGTGAGGATGGGTGGGCTGCTCATGGGCCTCTTCTTCTACCAGGCGAAGAGGAAGGTCAGGTCGTTGACGTTCGTGCCGCTGGGCCCGGGGCGCAGCAGGTCGTCGAGGGCCGCGAAGAAGGGGTAGGCGTCGTTGCGCGCCAGGTGGCCCGCCTGGTCGAGCCCCAGGGCCCTGGCGCGCCCCATGGTCTCGCCGGTGACCACGGCGCCCGCCGCGTCGGTCGGCCCGTCGCCGCCGTCTGTGGCCAGGGCGACCAGGGCGACATCGCGCAGCCCGGCGAGGGCGGGGGCCGCGGCGAGGGCCAGCTCTTGGTTGCGCCCGCCGCGGCCATCGCCGCGCAGGGTGACCGTGGTTTCGCCGCCGGCGACGACGCAGATCGGCCGCCTCAGGGTGCCCTGGCCGCCGGCGGCCTCGCGCAGGATGGCGGCGAGGAAGCGCCCAGCCTCGCGGGCCTCGCCCTCCAGGCCCGTCGTGAGTAGCACCGGGGTGAACCCCGCCGCCTCGGCGGCCGCGAGGGCGGCGGCGGCGGCCTGCCTGTTGTCGCCGACCAGCAGGTTGTGCACGCGGGCGAAGAGCGGGTCGCCGGGCTTGGGCGTCTCGGGCAGCTCGCCGGCGAGGCCGCGGCGCAGGTGGGCGACGATGGCCGGGGGGGCGGACTCGACGAGCCCGTAGCGCTCCAGCACGCCGAGGGCCTCGGCGAAGGTGCCGGGGTCGCCTACGGTCGGCCCCGAGGCGATGCTGTCGAGGGGGTTGCCCACCACGTCGGAGAGGATGAGCGTGACCAGGGCCGCGGGGTGGGCCAGGCGGGCCAGCCCGCCGCCCTTCACCCGGTCGAGGTGCTTGCGCAGCGTGTTGATCTCGCCGATGCTCGCCCCCGAGGCTAGCAGCGCCCCGGTCAGGGCCTGCACGTCGCCCAGGGCCACGCCATCGGCCGGCAGGGTGAGCAGGGCCGAGCCGCCGCCCGAGATCACGGCCAGCACCAGGTCGTCGGGGGCGAGGCCCCCGAGCAGCGCGGCGAGCTCGTGGGCGGCCGCGACGCCCCGCTCGTCCGGCACGGGGTGGCCCGCCTCGACCACGCGCACGGGCCCCACCGCCTCGGCCTCCAGGTGCCCGTCCTTGACCACCACAAGCCCGCCGGCGAGCCTGTCGCCCAGGAGCTCGGCCGCGGCGCGGGCCATCGGCGCCCCCGCCTTGCCCGCGCCGACCACGAGGATCCTGCCGACAGCCCGCAGGTCGATCGCCCGCTCGCCGGCCATGAGCAGGTCGCCGTCGCGGCGCAGGTGGCGGGCGACGGCGGCGGCGGGCTCGACGGCCGCGAGGGCGGCGGCGAGCACCCCGGCGATCGTCTCGCCCCGGGCGCTCTCGCGCAGCGAGCGGGTGAGCAGGCGGGTGTGGTCCATCGGCCCTCCTTGTGCGGACGCAGCGCGCTGCGCCTGTGCGCCCGTCATCATGGGCGCGCCTTAGACATGGTTCATGGGCGCTTTACGTTCCGCGCCGCCGCAGACCTCACCCCCCGGCCCCCTCTCCGCAGCGGAGAGGGGGAGCCGAGC
>DAOLDO010000829.1:0-3275 GCA_035327325.1 Chloroflexaceae bacterium
GGGCCAACCCCGCCGCCTTGGCCCGCAGCTTCGGGGCGGCCCCGCCCCCCGCCACGGCCATCTGCCTGACCGACGTCGAGCTGCTGCTGCTGCCCGCCGTGGCCTTGCGCGAGCTCACCAGGCGCACCCCCGAGCTGGCCATGGCCCTGCTCGCCGACGCCGGCCAGTTCCTGCGCCGCCTGGTCGGCCTGGTGGACGACCTGGCCCTCCATACGGTGCAGGGCCGCGTCGCCCGGCTGCTGCTCGCCCAGGCCGAGGCCGCCGACAGGGGCGAGCCGGTCGCCCCCCTCACCCAGGCCGAGATGGCCGCCCGCCTCGGCACCGTGCGCGAGATGGTCGGGCGCACCCTGAAGACCTTCGAGGCCCTGGGCCTGATCGCCCTGAGCCGCGGCACGATCACCCTGCTCGACCGCGAGGGCCTGGCCCAACAGGCCGACGCGTGACTTCGGGGCCCCCGCGCGAGTCTCTTGTCCAGCATCAGTTGAGCGAAGCCTGAGAAGCGGAGCCCGCTGTGAGCAGCAGGACGTTGGCCATCCACTCTGAGGGGGTGGAGATCGACTTCGGCAACGGCGCGGGGATCTTCGACCAGCACTACAGCGTCCCCCACGGCACCATCCTCGGCATGATCGGCCCCTCGGGCTGCGGCAAGACTACCACCTGCCGGGTGGCCCTCGGCCTGCTCACCCCCCAGAAGGGCACGATCAGCACCCTGGGGCGCGTGCCCTCGCGCTTCACCGCCGAGGACCGCGAGCAGATCGGCTACATCCCCCAGCAGTTCGTGCTCTACCCGCGCCTGAGCGTGGCCGAGAACGCCATGTTCGTCGCCTCGCTCTACGGCATGCCCGCCGGCCAGGCCCGCAGCCGCATGGACGAGCTGCTCAAGTTCGTAGACCTGAGCGACGCGCGGGGTCGCCTGGGGCAGAACCTCTCGGGCGGCATGCAGCGCCGGCTCATGCTGGCCGGCGCCCTGATGCACGACCCGCCCCTGCTCTTCGCCGACGAGCCCACCGCCGGCATTGACCCCGTGCTGCGGGCCCGCTTCTGGGAGTACTTCCGCCAGCTGCGCGACGACGGTCGCACCCTGGTGGTGACCACCCAGGTGGTCAGCGAGGCGGTCTACTGCGACTTCGTCGCCGTCATGCGCAAGGGCCGCATCCTCGCCGTGGACACGCCGCAGAACCTGCGCCGCCTGGCCCTTGGCGGCGAGATCATAGACGTGACCCTGGCGGACGCCGAGGACGTGCCCCGCGCCCTGGCGACCCTCAGACGCTGGCAGGAGGTGGTGATCGAGGCGCGCCGCCCGCCCGACCCCGCGGCCGAGGCCGACCTGCATGTGGTGGTCGAGGACGCCCGCGAGTGGCTGCCCGAGGTGCTCAACCGCCTCGAGAACCAGCGCCCCCGCATCGCCATCGCCAGCGCGGCGCCCCTCGAGGTCAGCTACGACGAGGTCTTCATCAAGATCATGCAGATGGACGAGCAGCAGGCGAGTCAGGAGGCCGCCAATGGCTGACGCGCCACTCACCACCGAGGCCCCCACCCGCGCCAGGGCGGGCAAGGTCGCCCTCCCCGGCTGGCGCCGCTGGATCATCCGGGCGCGGGCCTACTTCCTCAAAGAGGTCAACGAGATCCGCCGCCAGCCCCTGCTCATTCTCAGCCTGATCGTCGGCCCCCTGGTCGTGCTCATCCTCTTCGGCGCCACCTACGTCAACAGCACGCCGCGGGTGCGCACCGCCGTCGTGCTGCCCGAGGCGGGCGTCGGCGGGGTCAGCGAGGCGCAGATCCGCGAGCTGATCGGCCTGAACTTCGACCTGCGCCTGATCACGAGCGACCGCGCCGCCGCCGAGGAGCTGCTGGCCGCCGGCGACCTCGACCTGGTGCAGGTGCTCCCCGAGGGCCTCACCACGGCCCTGCGAGGCGGGGCGCGGCCCCAGATCGAGTTCCGCTCCAACGCGATCAACCCCCTCACCGAGGGCTGGATCCAGTACCTGGCCTACGCCCAGGTCAACGAGATCAACAAGGCCATCCTCCAGACCACCGCCTCGCAGGCCCAGCAGGAGGCCGCCAGCATCAGGCTGCGCATGGTCAACGCCGAGGGCTGGGTCACCGAGATCGAGCAGGGCGTCAGCGAGGCGCGCAAGGAGGCCACCCAGGAGAACCTGCGCGCCCTGGTCAGCGCCCTCGACACCCTCGAGGGCCTGCTGCCCGCCCAGGAGGTCCTCGCCGCCCAGGGGGGCGACCTGGCCGAGCTGCGGCCCGCGCTCAGCCGGGCCCGCGGCAACCTGCGCCTGCTCGACGAGGCGATCGAGAGCGACACCCTCGGCCAGCGCCTGGCCGAGATCGCGGCGGCCCGCAGCGACCTGCGGCTGCTCAACGGCTCGCTCGAGATCTTCGTCAACACCCCGCCAGACCTGCTCGTCTCGCCCGTGGCCCAGACCTACAGCAACCTGCGCGGGGGCGCCTACCCGGCCGTGGTCTACTACTCGCCGGGCGTCCTGGCCCTGCTGATCCAGCACACCGCCGTGACCCTGGGCGCCCTGGCCCTGGTGCGCGAGCGCCTGATGGGCGCCTTCGAGGTCTTCCGGGTGGCGCCCGTGAGCCTGCCTCAGCTGATCGTCGGCAAGTACCTGGGCTACACGGTCTTCATCGGCCTGGCCGCCGTGGTGCTGATCGCGGCCATGGCCCTGCTCGGCGTGCCGCTGCTGGGCAGCTGGCCGGCCTTCGCCGGGGTCATCCTGCTGCTGATCGTGGCCTCGCTGGGCGTGGGCTTCCTGATCTCGGCCCTCTCGGGGTCGGACAGCCAGGCCATCCAGCTGGCCATGATCTCGCTGCTGCTCTCGATCTTCTTCAGCGGCTTCTTCATCGCCCTCGACAGCTTCGCCTGGCCCGCCCTGCCTGTGGCCTACGCTATCCCGATGACCCACGGCCTGGCCGGCTTCCAGAACATCATGCTCAGGGGCGTCCCCGTCTCGCCCTGGACCTGGGTGGGCCTGGCGGTCATCTCCGCGGCCACCTTCGCCCTGGTCGTGGCGCTGACCAACCGCCAGCTGAGGCGGGCCTAGGGGGGCCTTTACCGCTCAGAGGGCGCCCCTGCGACCCCGCCTTCTGTGGGGGGCCACGCCGGCCCCCCACGCCCCCCGCGCGAGGGCTGCGCCCTTCGAACCCTCCAGCAGCTCTGCCCTGCTGTGCCGGCCGGCCCTGCTGCCATGCCCCGTGGGCGCTGCCGTTCAGGGCCCGCCGGCCCGGTTTGGCGCCCCGGCCGGCCCCGCCGTCCCGGC
>DAOLDO010000830.1:0-3275 GCA_035327325.1 Chloroflexaceae bacterium
AGGAGTACATCGCCTGGGAGAACTACGTCCGCTGCGTCTGCGTCGGCCAGGCGCGGGTCCTGCCGATCCGGTACGACCCCCGCGCGCCGTTCCACGAGCGCTACGTGGTGGACCACGCGCACCTCGACGCCGAGCTGGGCGCGCGGGTGGTGCGCGAGGCCCTGCTGATCAACCGGGCGATGGGCTACGACATGAACACCGTCGAGTTCGCGATCAGGGGCGGGGTGCCCTATGCGATCGACTTCATGAACACGGCGCCCGACTTCGACCGGGCCTCGCTGCCGCCCGTCTACTTCGACTGGGTGGTGCGGAACATGGCCGACCTGGTGATCGCCAGGGCGAGGCGGGCCGGCGCGCCGCCCGAGCCGCACTGGCGGGCGCTGATGCAGACGGTGGCGCCGCTCGGGTGACGCGCGCTCCGCTCCGCTCGCGGGGGTGATTCTGGACCCGGGAGCGCAGCGAGCCCCACCCGGCGAGCGCAGCGAGCCGCCCTACCACGCCACGGGGTCACCCACAGCCGCGCGGATCAGGGCGGGCACCGCTGTCGCGACGTCGGCGCGGAGCACGGCGTCGGCCTGAGCGTCGAGGTAGGTCGGCGCGAGGTTGACGATCACCACCCGGGCGCCGCGGCGGGCCGCCACGAGGGGCAAGTCGCAGACCGGGGCCACCTCGAGGGAGGTGCCGGCGACCAGCAGCAGGTCGCACTGCTCGAGGGCCTGCCGCGCCAGCCAGAAGACGCCCTGGGGCAGGGCCTCGTCGAAGAGCACCACGTCGGGCTTGAAGGCCCCGCCGCACGCGCAGCGGGGCGCGCGGCCGCGCCGCACCGCCGGCATGAGCGGCTCGGCCGGTACCTGGCGCTCGCACTCCTGGCAGGTGGCGCCGCGCAGATGGCCGTGCAGCTCGAAGACCCGGCGCGAGCCGGCGGCCTGGTGCAGCCCGTCAATGTTCTGCGTGACCACCCCGGCCAGCCTGCCCGCCAGCTCGAGCTCGGCCAGGGCCAGGTGGGCCGGGTTCGGCCGGGCGGCCATGATCGGGCCCAGCAGGCCGCCGAGCCAGCGGTAGAAGCCGTCCGGGTCGCGCCTGAAGGCCCGCAGCGAGGCCACCTCGGAGGGGTCGCCCACGGCCCAGACGCCGTCGGGGCTGCGGAAGTCGGGGATGCCAGAGGGCTTGCTGAAGCCCGCCCCCGTCAGGGCCACCACCCGCCGCGCCCCGGCCAACAGCTCCGCCGCCCGCGCCAGAGTCTCGTCCATCGCCTGCCCCCACGCCTGATGTCGGCTGCGTTATAACTCCATCATAGCATATCGCGCCGGTTGCCCGCCGCCCGGGGTTCTGCTATACTCACCGCTGGCACAAATGTTTCTCACGGAGTGGTTGATATGCAGCTTCTCTACCTCGACCCGCGGCAGCTCGAGGCCGACCCCGACGGCGTGCGCGAGGACCCGGGCGACGTCGCCGGCCTCGCGGCCACCATCGCCGAGCGCGGCCTGCTCCAGCCCCTCGGCGTGGTCGCCGCGGGCGGCGGTCGCTATAGGGTGGTCTACGGCGGGCGCAGGCGCGCCGCCGCCGTGCAGCTCGGCCTCGAGCGCGTCCCCTGCATCGTGCTCGACGGCGATGACCCCGACCTGCTGCTGCGCCAGCTGATCGAGAATGTGCAGCGCCAGGACCTCAACGATGTCGAGCAGGGCCGGGCCTACGCCCGCCTGCGCGCCCGCCTCGTCGAGGAGCGCGGCAAGCTCCCCGAGGGCGAGCTCGACGACGCCGTCGGCGAGGCCGTCGGCCTGACCGGCCGCACCGTGCGCCGCTACCTCGGCCTGCTCGAGCTGCCCGACGAGGTCCAGCAGATGATCCGCCGCGGCGAGCTGAACGTCACCCAGGCCCAGCACCTGCGCCGCGTCGCCAGCCCGAAGACCCAGCTCGAGCTGGCCCGCTTCGCCGCCGACGAGGGCATGTCCGCCGCCGAGCTGAGCCGCCTGGTCGCCTACTTCGCCGCCAACCCCAGCCTGACCCTCGAGACCGCCCTCCAGGCCCTCGAGGCCGGCGAGCAGCTGCGCACCGCCCCCTCCGGCCCCGAGATCAGCGTCGCCGGCGGCCCCCTCGCCAAAACGGGCGGCGCCGCGGCCGACCGCGAGGAGAGCGACGCCGACCTCTGGGACGACGAGGACGAGCCCGCCGACGACGGCCAGTACCTCGGCGTCGAGGACGAGACCCTCGAGAACCAGCCCAAGAACAAGGCCCGCGTCTTCCGGATCCGCTCCCTCGACCAGATGGTTGACGAGACGGACCGGCTCTCGCGGGCCTACGCCGAGGGCGATCTCGTAAAGTGGGTCAAGAGCGACGAGGGCGCGCCATTCAAGCTGCGCCTCCTGCTCAAGCAGCTCGACAGCCTCACCCGCGGCCTGCGCGACCTGGCCCGCCAGCAGGGGTGGGAGCCGGAGGAGTAAGCGGGGTAAGCGCAGAGGCAGGGCCCTGGCCCTGCCTCTGCGCTACTTGCTCCCCTGGAACAGGTCAATCAGCTCGGCGATGGTGCGGTCCGTGGGCTGCTCGGCATCGCCGAGGCAGTTGGAGGCGTAGCACTGCAGCACCTGGCTGTTCACGCTGGCCAGGGCCGACTTGATCGCCGCCACCTGGGTCACGATCTCGCGGCAGTCGCGCCCGTCCTCCACCATGCGCTGCACCCCGCGCACCTGGCCCTCGATCCGGCGCAGCCGCAGCAGCACCTCGCCGCGGCGGTCATCCGAGAGCGTTCGCACCTGGTCGGACATGGGGGCCTCCCTCCGTCAGGAGGCAGGGGCCGGGCGGCGGGGGGCGCCCGCGCGCCTCGCCCCGCCGCCCGCCGCCCGGCCTACGCCAGCACCTTGTCGAAGATCTCGCGGTACTGGGCCTCGGGGCGCGAGCCGACCAGGCGCGCGACCTCCTTGCCGCCCTTGAACACGATCAGGGTCGGGATGCCCTGGATGCCCAGCTGGCTCGCGTTCTGGATCTCCTCGTCCGTGTTGACCTTGGCGATCGTCAGGCGGCCCTCGTACTCGCCCGCCAGCTTGTCGAGGATCGGCGCGATCGCCCGGCAGGGCCCGCACCACGGCGCCCAGAAGTCCACCACCACGGGCTTGTCCGACTGAAGCACCTTCTGCGCGAACTCGGCGTCCGTCACAGGCATCGGCTTGGCCACAATCCACCTCCCTGCGGGCCGCGCGGGCCCGTCTCACTCAGCACATACCGAGGGGTACCCCCCTGGGGTATATTATAGACCGACACCCCCCCGCTGTCAACCCCGC
>DAOLDO010000831.1:0-3274 GCA_035327325.1 Chloroflexaceae bacterium
GCCACGTGGTCACCCGGCCAGGGAGCCGCCGATCCCCCTCGCCCGGTCCCCTTCCTACACCCCCCCCGCGCGCAGCAGCCCGCGCAGGGTGCGGGCGCCCTGCTGCTCGAGGCGGGTGGCCTGGGCGAGGAAGACCTGGGCGGTGGTGAGGGCGTCGCCGAGGGCGTCGTGCTCGCCGAAGACCGGCAGGCCGAGGCGCTCGGCGACGGCCCGCAGCTGCGTGGGCGGCGCTGGCGCGCCCGACGGCGCCTCGCCGAGGAGCTGGGCGCGCTCGTGCAGGCTCATGGCCAGGCGGGCCGTGTCGAGGATCGGGCCGCGCAGGCGCGCCCCGTAGTGGGCGCGCAGGGCCGCGTTGAGGAAGGCCACATCAACGCCGGCGACGTGGACGACCAGGGCCCGGCCGCGCAGCTGGGCGAGCAGCTCGGGCAGCACCTCGGCCGGTGGGGGCGCGTCGGCCAGGTCGGCCCGCAGCAGCCCGTGGATGCGGATCGAGTCGCCGCCCACCAGCAGCCCCTCGGGGGGGCGCACCAGGGTGGACCAGCACCGGTCGAGGCGCACGCGCCCGGCCTCGACGCCCACCATGCCGATCGAGAGCAGGGCGTCGCGGCGCGGGTCGAGGCCGCTGGTCTCGACGTCGAGCACAACGTACGGCACCTCGCGCCACGGCGAGCGCGGCTCGGGCCAGGGGCCGGCCGCGTAGGCGCGCACGAAGTCGGGCTGCTCGCGGCGGCGCAGCCAGCCGAACATAGCGCTCAGGCGAGCCTGCCCGTCTGGTACTCGGCGGCGAGGCCGCGCTGGACGCGGGCGATCACCTGGAGCGACTCCTTCAGCTCGCGGCGCTCGAGGGGGCTGAGGCGCGAGACCGAGATGTGGTTGGTGGGGGCGAGGCCCTGGTCAATCTGGCCGCGCTGGTGGCGGACCCGCAGCAGGCTGATCAGCTCGAACGCCTGGATCAGCGCCTCGGCCTCCTCTTCGCTCAGGCTGGCCTCGGGCCAGGCGGCGCGCAGGCGGGCCATCGTGCCGGTCTCGCTGACGCCCGCCTCCAGGGCGAAGAGGCGGGCGAGGTCAACCACCATCGCCGTGCCGCGCAGCTTGAGGTCGAGCAGGTCGCGCTGGTCGCCCCGGCGCTCGAGAGTGATGCCGCGGAAGAACGTGAGCGGCGCGGGCGTGCGCAGGGCGGCCCGGGCGAGGCGGGCGAGGAAGAGGCGGTTGGCCCAGGCCCGGCGCACGATCGGGCGCAGGGCGGCCTCGGCGCGCAGCTCGCCGTAGACCTGGCGGAAGTCGAAGAAGATCGCCGTGCGCAGCAGGTTCTCCTCGTCGGGCGCGTCAATCCAGCGGGCGAAGTAGTCCTGCCAGGCGGCGAGGGGCTGGCGCCAGCGGGGGTTGGAGGCCATGATCTCGCCGGGGCAGCGCGGGAAGCCGCAGGCCACCAGGCGCTCGACCATCAGCTCGGCGAGGGCCTTGAAATAGGGCTCGGCCTCGGGCGGCGCGTCGTCGGCGTAGATCAGGGCGTTGTCCTGGTCGGTGCGCAGGGTCTGCTCGAAGCGGCCCTCGGAGCCGAGCACGAGCCAGGCGTAGGGCGCGGGGGGCGGGCCGAGCTCGGCCTCGGCGTCGCGCAGCAGGCGCTTGTGCAGGGCGTCGTGGGCCACGGCGACCACGCGCCCCAGGTCGGAGAAGCGGGCATCCTGGTCGAGCAGGTCGGAGATGGTGGCGAAGACCTGGTCGCTGTAGTGGCGCAGCTCCTCGAGGCTGGCGGCGCGCTCGAGCTGGCGGGGCAGGAAGAGGGGGCTGTGGCTCTGGCGGCGCAGGATGTCGCGGTCGGTCACCAGGCCGACGACGAGGCCGCCGCGGGTGACGGGCAGGTGGTGGATGCGGTGCTCGAGCATGAGCAGCAGGCCCTCGAAGACCATGCTGTCGGCGGGGATGCTGATCGCGGGCGCGGTCATCACGGCGCTGACCGGCGTGCTGTCGGGCACGCCGGCGGCGAGCACGCGGTTGCGCAGGTCGCGGTCGGTGAGGATGCCGGAGCCGTCGTCGAGCAGGTCGTAGGGGGGGTTGTTGACGATCACGCACGAGACGCCGTGCTCGCGCATATGGGCCGCGGCCTCGCGCACGCTCATCTCGGGGCGCACGGCCACCACGGGGCGGCGCAGCAGATCGCCCATGCGCAGGCGGAAGAGCGAGGGCACCGCCTCGGCGTGGCGGCTCCTCAGGGCGTGGTCGAGGCGCTCGAGGGCGGCGGCGGCGAAGAACTCGGCGAAGGGGGGGTAGCTGGCGCGCAGGTGGTGGAACTCGGCGGCGGGGATGAGCAGGGCCAGGGTCTCGCTGTGGGCGCGCACGGTGACGATGGGGGGCTGGCCGCGCACGAGGGAGGGGTGGCCGAAGGCCTCGCCGGGGCCGAGGGTGTCGAAGATCTGGGCGCCCCCTTCCTGCTCGCGGAGCAGGTCAACGCTGCCCTTGCGCACCACGTAGAGGAAGCGGGCCGGCTCGCCGCCGTGGGTCAGGATCTCGTGGCCGGTGGCGAAGTACTCGATCTGGACGGCGGGGACGAGGCGCGCGAGGGTCTCCGGGGGGAGCCGGTCGAAGGGGGGGTAGGACTGAAGGAACGCGGCGATCTCTTCCATGGGCAAGAGCCCTCACGGGATGCGGTGAGAGCCTGGGGTGGGCGAGGGCGAGCCAGGGAGGGCCTGGCGATACCGGGCGGCCCCACGTCACGCGTGTCACCGCTCGAGACGACCCGGTATCGTGCGCGGGGCCGCGCGGGGCCTGGCGCGAGGGCGCCGGGCCTGGCGCAGTCGGCGGCGCAACCGCACAGGAGGCTAGCGGCGCTCGATCAGCAGCCTGATCGCGGTGCGCTCCTCGTCGTCAATCGCGACGTCAATAAACGAGGGGATGCAGATGATGTCGATCCCCTCCTCGTTGAGGTAGCTGCGGGCGATCGCGACGGCCTTGATCGCCTGGTTGGTGGCGCCGGCGCCGATCGACTGCACCTCAGCCATGCCATTCTCGCGGATCACGCCGGCGATAGCCCCGGCGACGGCGCTGGGGCGGGAGCGGGTAGAGACCTTGAGCACCTCCGCGGAGCGCTGGGCGTCGGCGGCCGAGGGGGCGGCGGCGCCGACAGCGCGGGCGAGCGGCAGCGACTGAGCGTTGGTCATACGGTTCTCCTGTGTGTCGGTCGTTGGGGGGGGGTCGAGTTGCTGATTCTCAGGTGACGTCTCAAGGCTCATCGCGCCAGCCCTCCTTTGCGAAGATGTAGAACGGCGTCGCCAGC
>DAOLDO010000832.1:0-3273 GCA_035327325.1 Chloroflexaceae bacterium
GCCAGGGGGGCGCCTGGGGTCAGCACGTCGTCCCCCAGAGGCGGGCGCGCCGGGGGGGGGCCCCCGCCGGCCCAGACGAAGGCCCCCGCCACGTTGGTCTGCCGCTCGGCCCGGCTCAGCCTGGCCTGGTGCCCCGTGTCGCGGGCGCGGGGCAGGCCCGCGGCGCGGACCGGCAGCCCCCAGCGGTACGCGAGCCGGCGCGCCAGCTCCTCGGCCTGGTTGAAGCCCCGCTCGGCGAGCCGCTCGCCGTGGAGCGGCACGGGCACGAGGGCGTCGGCCGGCGGCGGCGCGAGGCTCGCCGCCAGGGCGTCGCCCAGGGCCTCGGCCACGCGCCGCCTGCGCCGGTACTTCAGGCTGTGGACGGCGCGCCGCACGGCCCCGTCGTACAGCCAGGCGACCGCCATCCCGTCGAGGCCCGGCGTCGGCCCCTCGGGCGGGTAGGGCCGCAGCCCCGCCCGGCACGCCGGGCAGAGCAGGCCGCCCTCGCCCCCGCAGCCGGCGCAGCGATCGGGGAAGACCAGCTCGAGCAGCCACTCGTACAGCCGGACAGGCCATGTCGGCATCGCGCACCCCCTTGTGTAGACCCTTGCCCGATCTACACCGCCCGGGCGCGCCGCGCGATGCGGTGGCCGGCCCCCGCCCCGCGCCGCGGCGGCGAGTTGATCCGCGCCGCGCCGGTATGCGATAATAAAGCATGACAGTCTCGTTCATCTACCCCCAGGTTCTCTGGCTGCTGCTGCTGCTGCCCCTCCTCTGGCTCCTGGCCTGGGGGACGCGCTTCGTCGCGCGGGCGCGGCTCGGCCGCCGCCGGGCCCTGGCCCTGCTGGCCGCGCGCAGCGCCATCCTCGCGGGCCTCGTGCTGGCCATCGCGGGGGCCCAGGTGGTGCGCGCCGTGGACGACACGGCCGTGGTCTTCCTGGTTGATGGGAGCGACTCGGTCGCGCCCGCCCAGCGCGAGCGGGCCCTGGAGTATATCAACGCGGCCCTGGAGGCCGGCGGCCCGGCCGACCAGGCCGCCGTGGTGGTCTTCGGCGCCGAGCCGGCCGTCGAGCGCGCGGCGGCGCCTCCCGCCCCCCTGCGCCGCCTCACCTCGACCGTGGTCGCCAGCCGCACCGACATCGCGGCCGCCGTGCAGCTCGGCCTGGCCCTGCTGCCCGCCGACGCCCAGAAGCGCGTCGTGCTCCTCTCGGACGGCGCCGAGAACCAGGGGCGGGCCCGCGAGGCCGCCCGCCTCGCCGCTCTGCGCGGCGTGCCGATCGAGGTCGTGCCCCTGCCGGCCGAGGGCGGCCCCGACGTGCTGGTGGCCGCCGTCGAGGCCCCCGTGGCCGCCCGCGCCGGGCAGAGCATCCCCATCGTGGTCAGGCTCGCCGGCGGCCTCGCCGGCCCCGCCCGCGTCGAGCTGCTCGCCGACGGGCAGCTGGTGGCCGCCGAGGAGGTCGAGCTTGCCCCAGGGCAGAGCGAGCTGACCGTCAGCGTGCCCGCCGGCGAGGCCGGCTTCCGCCGCTTCGAGGCCCGCGTCAGCGCGCCCGCCGACAGCCAGCCCCTCAACAACACCGGCGCCGCCTTCACCCAGGTGGAGGGGCCGCCGCGCGTGCTGCTCCTCGCCGGCTCGCCCGACCGCGCCGCGCCCCTGCGGGCCGCCCTCGAGGCCGGCGACGTCACCGTCGAGGCCCTCGACCCCGCCCAGGCCCCGGCCGACCCGGCCCTGCTGCGCCAGTACGCGGCCATCTTCCTGGTTGATGTGCCCGCCGCCGCCGTGGCCCCCGAGGCCCAGCGCGCCCTCGCCACCTATGTGCGCGACCAGGGCGGCGGCCTGGCCATGGTCGGCGGCGCCGAGGCGTTCGGCGCCGGCGGCTGGCGGCGCACGCCCGTGGCCGAGATCCTGCCGGTTGACCTCGACCCGCCCCCCCAGGAGGATCGGCCCGACCTCGCCCTGGCCCTGGTGATTGACCGCAGCGGCAGCATGGCCGAGTCCGCAGGCCCCGGCCGCAACCGGCTCAGCCTGGCCAAAGAGGCGGTCTACCTGGCCGCCCAGGGCCTCGCCTCCCGCGACCAGCTCGGCGTCTTCGTCTTCGACGAGCAGGCCCAGACCGTCATGCCCATGCAGCCCCTCCCCGATCTGGCCACGATCGAGGAGGCCCTGGGCCAGGTGAGCCTGGGCGGCGGCACCAATATCCGCGCCGGGGTCCAGCTGGCCATGCCCGTCCTCGCCGCCGCCGACGCCAGGGTCAAGCATATGATCCTGCTCACCGACGGGCTCGATAACTCCAACTACACCGATCTGATCGACCAGATGCGGACCCAGGGCACGACGGTGACGGTCGTCTCGATCGGCGGCGACGCCAACCCGAGCCTCGAGGGCCTGGCCGAGCGGGGCGGCGGCGCCTTCTACAGGGTCCGCACCGCCCAGGACGTGCCGCGGATCTTCCTCAGCGAGACCGTGCGGGTCGCCGGGCGCGACCTGGTCGAGGGCGCCTTCGCCCCCGTGGTCGCCCTCAACGCCCCGCCCGTGCGCGGGCTCGGCGCCCTGCCCCCGCTCTACGGCTACAACGGCGTCGGCCCGCGCCAGGCCGCGCGCACCATCCTTGCCACGCCGGACGGCGACCCCCTGCTCGCCGTCTGGCAGGTGGGCCTCGGGCGCTCCCTGGCCTGGACGAGCGACCTCAAGGGCCAGTGGGCCGCCGAGTGGCTCGGCTGGGCCGGCTTCCCGCCCTTCGCCCAGGGCCTGGTGGACGCGCTGCTGCCGCCCCCGACCGCCGGCCGGCTCAGCCTGGAGGCCCGCGCCGAGGGGGCCGAGGCCGTGCTCGACCTGATCGTCGCCGGCGACGACGGCCGCCCGGCCGAGGCCGGCCCGATCGAGGGGCGCCTGCTCGACCCCGCGGGGCGCGGGGCGAGCCTGAGCTTCACCCAGGTGGCTCCTGGCCGCTACAGGGCCGCCGCCCCGGCCGAGGTGCCGGGCGTCTACCTGGCCCAGGTGGCGGCCCTCGACGAGGCGGGCCAGGCCCTCGGCGCCGTGAGCGGCGGCCTCGTGGTCAGCTACTCGCCCGAGTATGGCCCCCGCGCCGGCGGCGAGGCCCTGCTCGCCGAGCTGGCGGCCCTGACCGGCGGCCGGGCCGACCCGCTCCCCGCCGCGCTCTTCGCCAGCCCCGGCCAGCCCGTCGGCCGCGTGACCGAGATCGGGCTACCCCTGCTCTGGCTGGCCCTCGCCCTGCTGCCCCTCGACATCGCCCTGCGCCGCCTCTTCCTGGCCCGCGAGGCCCTGGCGCCCCTCGT
>DAOLDO010000833.1:0-3264 GCA_035327325.1 Chloroflexaceae bacterium
TTACGGGGTCCAGGGGCGAAGCCCCGGCGCGGGAGAGCGCGAGAGGGCCGGCGGCGGCCCTCTCGCAAAGTAAATGGGGTGGCAGGGGCGCCCCCTGCGCAGACGGGGTGGCAGGGGCGCCCCCTGCGAAGCCGGCGCCCTAGCGCTCGCCCCAGCGCGGCTTGCGCTTCTCGAGGAACGCGCAGATCCCCTCCTGGGCGTCGGCGAAGGTCGCGTTGAAGGACATGACCTCCTTGGCGTAGGCGTAGGCCTGGTGCTGGGGCATGTTCAGCTGCCGGTAGAACGCCTGCTTGCCCAGGCCGACCACGGCGGGGCTGGCGGCGGCGATCTGGTGGGCGAGGGCCCGCGTGGCCGCCTCCAGCTCGTCGGCCGGCACGACCCGGCTCACCAGGCCGAACTCGCGGGCCTCGGCGGCGGTGATCGGGTCGCCGGTGAGCAGCATCTCCATGGCCCGCTTCGCCGGCACGGCCCGGCTGAGGGCCACCATGGGCGTCGAGCAGAACAGCCCGATCTTCACGCCCGGCGTCGCGAAGCGCGCGTCCTCGGCGGCCACCACAAGGTCGCAGGTGGCGGCGAGCTGGCAGCCGGCGGCGGTGGCGATGCCGTGGACCTGGGCGATCACCGGCTGGGGGATGGCCTGGATGGTCTCCATCAGCACGGTGCAGATGTCGAAGAGGTGGCGGTAGAACTCGGGGCTGCGCCCGGTCATCTCGCTCAGGTCGTGGCCCGCGCAGAAGGCGGGGCCGGCGCCGCGCAGGACGGCGGCGCTCACGTCGCCCCGGCGGCCCACGGTGCGGAAGGCGTCAATCAGCTCCTCCATGTGCTCGAGCGAGAGGGCGTTGCGCCGCGTGGGGCGGTTCATGGTGATCGTGGCGAGCTGGTCCTCGACGTCGAGCAGCACATGCTGGTAGGGCTGGGCGGGTGCGGTCGTCATTGACGGGTCTCCTTCCTCGGGCGCCGGGGCGCCCCGCTGCTGGGGCCGCTGGGGTGATGGTACAATCTTCCCCGGCCCCGCGCAAGGGAGCAGCGGGGCGGCAGTTCGCGGGCGGAGCACGGACGCGAGCCTATGCACATCCTCTGGCTCGACCCCTTCCACGGGGGCTCGCACGCCGCGGTGTCCGCGGGCTACGCCGCCAGGAGCGCCCACAGGGTGACGCTGCTGGCCATGCCGGTCGCGGGCGGCTGGCGCTGGCGCATGCGCGGCGGCGCCGTCACCTTGGCGCGCATGGCCCGCGAGCTGGGCGAGCGCCCCGACCTGCTGGTCGCCAGCGACATGCTCGACCTGGCCACCTTCCGCGCGCTGGCGGCCGGCGTGCTCGCCGGGGTGCCCACCGCGCTCTACTTCCACGAGAACCAGCTCACCTACCCGCTGCCGCCGGGCCGCCGGCGCGACCTGAGCTTCGCCTGGAGCAACTACACCGCGGCCCTGGCGGCCGACGCGGTGCTCTTCAACTCCGACTTCCACCGGCGTGACCTGCTCGGCGCCCTGCCCGGGCTGCTCGGCCGCTACCACGACTACAACGAGCTCGCGACGGTGGGACAGATCGCGGCGAAGAGCCGCGTGCTGCCCCCCGGGGTTGACCTCGCCTCCCTCGCCGGGCCCGAGCCGCCCGACGCGCGGTCGGGGCCGCCGGTCATCCTCTGGAGCTCGCGCTGGGAGTACGACAAGCAGCCGGGCGTCTTCTTCGCGGCCCTGGAGGGGCTGGAGGCCGCGGGGGTCGAGTTCCGCCTGATCGTGGCGGGCGAGCACGTGGACCCGCGGGCCCCGGAGTTCGAGGCGGCCCGCGGGCGCTGGGCCCACCGCATCGCCCACTGGGGCTACGCGCCGACGCGGGCGGCCTACGGCGCCCTCCTGCGCCGGGCCGACATTGTGGTCAGCGCGGCGGCCCAGGAGTTCTTCGGCATCGGGGTGGTCGAGGCCATGGCCTGCGGCTGCGCGCCGCTGCTGCCGCGCCGGCTCAACTACCCCGACCTGATCCCGCCCGAGCACCACGCCGCCTGCCTCTACGAGCGCGACGAGGACCTGGCGGGCGCCCTGGCCGCGGCGATCGCGCGCGCGCGCGCCACGCCCCGCGCCACCTGGCGCGCGATCGCCGCGCCCTACGACTGGTCGGCCATGGCGCCCCGCTACGACGCCGAGCTGGCCGCCCTGGCCCGCCCGCCTGATGACGCATAGATAAAGAAACTGTCATTGACAGTACTAGCGCCCGTGCGGTACGCTTGGTTACTTACACCTTCGTCTCGCCGAACCTGTCGCAGCACGGCCGCTGCCCGCCCGCCCCGAGCGCCAGCCGCGGCATCGCACTGTGTGATCCTTACCCTGCGGGGGCCAGCGCTCCCCTCCCCTTGAGCAGCAGAGGTGTCCAGTGGCTTCGCGCACGTTCAGGCTCATCGCCGGGGCCGTCGGCCTGGCCCTCTGCCTCGCCCTCCTCGCGACCACCGCCCCCGCGCCGGCCCCCAGTCCCTCGCCCGACCTCGCCGTCTACGGCGCCCTGGTGGAGGCCGCCGCCCGCGCCAGCTGGGCGGGGCAGCCCGCCGCCCACGGCGAGCGGGTCGCGGCCCTGGTGCAGCTCGACATGGCGCCCCTGGCCCTGGTCGGCGCCGAGTGGAGCCTCGAGCAGCGGGCGGTCTACGCCGCCGAGCTGGCCGAGGCGCGGGCCGGGCTCGCCGCCGAGGTGGCGGCCCTGGGGGGCACGGTCGTGGCGGGCTTCAGCCGGGCGGGCGTGGGGCTGGCGGTCACCCTCGACCCCGCCGACGTCGCCGCCGTGGCCGCCCTGCCCGGGGTCGCCGCCGTGGTGCGGGTCGGCGACTACGCCGTCGCCCAGAGCGAGCCGCCCGCGGTCGCGACCCAGGCCGAGCTCGCCGCCCTGATCGGCGCCGACGAAGTCTGGCGCCGCGGCAACGACGGCACGGGCGTCGAGATCGCGGTCATAGACAGCGGCCTCGACTACACCCACGGCAAGCTCGGCGGCCCGGGCGACCCTGCCGCCTACGAGCGGGCCGTCTGCGGCGTCCCCGGGCCCGGCGAGGCCGGCTGCGACCCGCGCTTCGCGCCGCCGGCCGACCTCTTCCCCACGGCCAAGGTGCGCGGCGGCCTCGACCTGGTCGGCGACGTCTGGCCCGCGGCCGACCCGCGCTGCGGCATCGCCCGGGTCTGCCCGATCGTTGACCCCAACCCGATCGACCTGAGGGGCCCCGGCACCCACGTCGCCGCCATCGCCGCCGGCTTGCCCGCCGCGCCCGGGGGCGACGACCGGGGCGTGG
>DAOLDO010000834.1:0-3260 GCA_035327325.1 Chloroflexaceae bacterium
GCGCGCCCTCAGGCCCGACCTGGAGCTGCGCGACGTGCGGGGCAACGTTGATACGCGCCTGCGCAAGCTGGCCGAGGGGCAGTACGAGGCCCTGGTGCTCGCCGCGGCGGGCCTGGCGCGTCTCGGCCTGCTGGGCGAGGGCGGCCACATGGTCAGCGACGGCGCCGCCTTCGTGGCCGGCCCCATCCCCGCCGAGCTGATGCTGCCCGCCGTGGCCCAGGGCACCCTCGCCATCGAGTGCCGCGCCGACGACGCGCAGACCCTGGGGCTGCTCGCGCCCCTCGACCACGCCCCCACCCGCGCCGCCGCCCTCGCCGAGCGGGCCTTCCTGCGCCGCCTTGAGGGTGGCTGCCAGGTGCCGATCGCCGCCCACGCCACCCTCGACGGCGGCGCCGTCGCCCTGCGCGGCCTCGTCGGCTCCCTCGACGGCGCGACGGTGATCCGCGGCGAGCGGGAGGGCGCCCCCGCCGACGCCGAGTCCCTCGGCGCGGCCCTGGCCGACGAGCTGATCGAGCGCGGCGCCGGCGCCATCCTCGCCGACCTGGCCACGGGGCAGCGGCGTTGACCGGCGAGCGGCTGCCGCTCCAGGGCAAGCGCGTGCTGCTCACCCGGGCGCGGGGGCGGGCCGACGGGCTCGCCGCGCGCCTGCGCCAGCTCGGCGCCGAGCCCGTGCTGCGCCCCACCATCGCCCACGCCCCGCCCGCCGACCCCGCGGCCCTCGACGAGGCCCTGGGCCGCCTCGAGGCCGGTGTCTACGAGTGGCTGCTGCTCACCAGCGTCACCGCCGTCGAGGTGGTCGCCGAGGCCCTCGCCGACCGCGCCCCCGCCCTGGGCGGCCGGGTCTCGCTGCGCGTCGGCGCCGTCGGCCCCGCCACCGCCGCCGCCTGCCGCGAGCTCCTGGGCGTCGAGCCCGCCGCCGTGCCCGAGCGCTTCACCGGGGCCGACCTGGCCGGGGCCATCGGCGACCCGGTCGGCCGGCGCGTGCTGCTGCCCAACGCCGAGCTCGCCGCCCCCGCCCTCGAGGAGCGCCTGCGCGCAGCCGGCGCCCTGGTAGACCGCGTGGTGGCCTACAGGACCGTGCCAGCCCCCGGCGGCGGCGGTCTGGCCGCCACCCTGGCCGCGGGCGAGCTGGACGCAATCCTGTTCACCAGCGGCTCGACCGCCCGCTTCTTCGCCGAGCAGGTGGGCCCGGCGGGGCTCGAGGCCGCCCGCCGCGCCGCGATCGTCTGCATCGGCCCGTCCACAGCCGAGACCTGCCGCGAGCTCGGCCTGGAGCCGACCGCCGTGGCCGCGACCTCAACCGAGGAGGGACTCGTCGCCGCGCTGGTGGCGCACTACACGCGCGCACCGTGAACGCCCGGCCCGGGCTCGCGGCGGCCGTGCTGGGTCGCCTTTACACCCAATGGAGGCGGGTACGGGCGACCCCACGTGGTCGCCCGGCCTGGGGGCGCCAGCCCGCCAGCCTTGCTCGGACGCTCTGCTATCCAGCTGGCACAGCCGCACCGCCCCAGGCCATTTTGCATTTCGGAGGATGACGATGCCCTTCCCCACCGCTCGCCCGCGGCGCCTGCGCCGCACCGACGCCCTGCGGCGCCTGGTCCGCGAGACGGCCCTGCGCCCCGACCAGCTGATCGCGCCCCTCTTCATCCGTCACGGCTCGGGCGTCGTCAGGCCGATCGCCTCGATGCCGGGCCACGCCCAGCTCTCGGTTGACGCGGCCGTGCGCGAGGCCGAGAGCCTGGCCGAGCTCGGCATCCCCGCCGTGCTGCTCTTCGGCATCCCCGCCCATAAGGACGCTCTGGGCAGCGAGAACTTCGACCCCGACGGGATCGTGCCCCGGGCCGCCTACGCGATCAAGCGGGCCGTGCCCGAGCTCCTGGTGATCTCGGACATGTGCTGCTGCGAGTACACCGACCACGGCCACTGCGGCGTGATCAACGCCCCCGGCGCCCCCGGCTACGACGAGCGCGCCGGCGAGGGCTACCTGCTCAACGACCCGACCCTCGCCATCCTCGCCAGAGCGTCCGTCGTTCACGCCCAGGCCGGCGCCGACGTGATCGCCCCCTCGGGCATGATTGACGGCATGGTCGGCGCGATCAGGGCCGCCCTCGACGGCGCCGGCCTCGGCCACACCGCGATCATGAGCTATGCCGCCAAGTATGCCTCGGCCTTCTACGGGCCCTTCCGCGACGCGGCCGAGAGCCCGCCCGGCTTCGGCGACCGCAGCCAGTACCAGATGGACCCCGCCAACGCCCGCGAGGCCCTGCGCGAGGTGGCCCTCGACGTGGCCGAGGGCGCCGACATGCTCATGGTCAAGCCCGCCCTGGCCTACCTCGACATCATCCGTCAGGTCAGGGACCGCTTCGACCTGCCCCTGGCCGCCTACCAGGTCAGCGGCGAGTACAGCATGGTCAAGGCCGCCGCCGAGCGCGGCTGGATCGACGAGCGCCGCGCCGCCCTCGAGAGCCTCACCAGCATCGCCCGCGCCGGCGCCGACATGATCATCACCTACTGGGCGAAAGACGCCGTGAAGTGGATGAAGTAACGGGGAACCAGCTTCCCCCGCACCCCTGCTCAGGACGAAGGACATTGGGATGACCAACCGCATCCTGGCCGCCTGTAGACGAGAGCCCACCGACAGGACGCCCATCTGGCTCATGCGCCAGGCCGGCCGCTACATGTCGGTCTACCGCGCCGTGCGCGAGCGCCACGGCTTCCTCGAGATGGTCAAGCGGCCCGAGGTCGCCGCCGAGGTGACCCTCCAGCCGATCGAGGCTTTCGGCATGGATGCGGCGATCATCTTCGCCGACATCCTGCCGCCCCTCGAGGGCCTCGGCATCAAGCTCACCTTCGAGAAGGGCGAGGGCCCCGTCATCCACAACCCGATCCGCGCCCCCGCCGACATCGCCGCCCTGCGCCCCTACGACCCCGAGGAGGTCTCCGGCTATACCCTCGAGGCCCTGCGCCTCGTCAAGGCCGCCCTGCCCGCCGGCACCGCCCTCTACGGCTTCAGCGGCGCGCCCTTCACCCTGGCCAGCTACGCCATCGAGGGCGGCGGCAGCCGCGAGTACCGGCGCACCAAGGCCATGATGTACGGCGACCCCGCCAGCTGGCACGCCCTGATGACCAAGCTGAGCGACCTCGTCGCCAGCTACCTCGTCGCCCAGGTCCGCGCCGGCGCCGACGTGGTCCAGATCTTCGACTCGTGGGCCGGCGCCCTCGCCCCCGACGACTACGCCGAGTACGTGCTGCCCCACACC
>DAOLDO010000835.1:0-3254 GCA_035327325.1 Chloroflexaceae bacterium
TAGGGCTACGGCCTCTAGGCGATAGGCAGTATCCGCGGGGGATCTACTGCCTACCGCCCAGGCCGCAGGGGTGCGGCGGGCCGCGCCCCTACGGCTTGCGCCGGCGCACGATAAAGCGGTCCGAGCGCTTGTTGTTGCGGGTCTTCACGCCGCGGGCCGGCTTGCCCCACTTGGTCTTGGGGGTGCTCATACCGATCGGGGCGCGGCCCTCGCCGCCGCCGTGGGGGTGGTCGCGGGGGTTCATGACCGTTCCGCGCACCGTGGGCCGCCGGCCGAGCCAGCGCGAGCGGCCGGCCTTGCCCAGGCGGACGTTCTGGTGGTCCACGTTGCCCACCTGGCCGAGGGTGGCCATGCAGCGCACGTGGATCTGGCGCATCTCGCCCGAGGGCATACGCACCGTGGCGTAGTCGCCCTCTTTGGCCATCAGCTGGGCCGAGGTGCCGGCGCTGCGCACCAGCACGCCGCCGCGGCCGATCTCGAGCTCGATGTTGTGGATCTGCGAGCCGAGGGGGATGGCGCTGAGCGGCAGGGCGTTGCCCACGCGCACGTCGGCCTCGGGGCCGTTCTGGATGGGGTCGCCGACCTTCAGGCCGAGGGGCGCGATGATGTAGCGCTTCTCGCCGTCGGCGTAGGCCACCAGGGCGATGCGGGCGGTGCGGTTCGGGTCGTACTCGAGGGCCTGCACCTTGCCCGGCACGCCGAGCTTGTTGCGCTTGAAGTCGATGATGCGGTAGAAGCGCTTGTGGCCGCCGCCGCGGTGGCGCGTGGTGATGCGGCCCTGGTTGTTGCGGCCGGCCCGCTTGCGCAGAGGCTCGATCAGACGGGACTCAGGCCGCTTCTTGGTCAGCTCCTCGAAGGTCGAGACCGACATATTGCGGCGACCCGCCGAGGTCGGCTTGTACTTTCGGACACCCATGGCTCTACTCCCTGATGGGTGGGGGCGTCGATCAGTTCCGGCGCCCTCTATGCTGCGGTGTGAGTCGCTCGCTGCGCTCGCTGTGTGAGGTGTGAGTCCGCCACGAGCACGGCCGTGCAAGCTTCACACCTCACAGCTCACACCTCAGCTCTCGAAGATCTCGATCCGGTCGCCCGGGGCGAGGGTGACGATGGCCTTCTTCCACTCGCGGGTGTAACCCACCTCGCGGCCGCGGCGCTTGAGCTTGCCGCGCACATTCATGGTGTGGACCTTGGTCACCGTGACGTTGAAGATCGTCTCGATGGCCCGCTTGATCTCGGGCTTGGACGAGTCGCGCAGCACCTCGAAGGAGTACTTGTTGTACACCATGAGGTTGGTGTTCTTCTCGGTGATCAGCGGGCGGACGATAATCTCGTGCGGCGTGGGCATGGCTACTCCTCCTCGCTGGCCGCCGCGCCGGCGCCGCCGCTGCCCAGGATGCCCTCGATCACGGGGAGCGCGGCCTGGGGCAGCACAATGTAGTCGTGGTGCAGCAGATCGCGCACGTTCAGGTAGCTGGCCAGGAGCGTCTTGACGTTGGGCAGGTTGTTGGCCGATCGCCGGACGATCTGGTTCTGCTCGCTCTTGCTGTCCACCACGATCAGCGTCTTGCCGGCCAGGCCGTGGGCCTTGAGGAAGGCCACGGCGTCCTTGGTGCGCGGCGCGTCGAAGGCCAGGGCCTCGACGAAGCGGATCTGGTCGGCGGCCAGCTTGGCCGAGAGGGCCGAGCGCACGGCCAGACGCCGCATCTTGCGCGGCATGCTCACCCGGTACGAGCGCGGGTGAGGGCCATGGGCCACGCCGCCGCCGGTGTGGTGGGGCGCCCTGATGGTGCCCTGGCGGGCCCGGCCGGTGCCCTTCTGGCGGTAGAGCTTGCGGGTGCTGCCTTTGACCTCGCCGCGGCCGCGGGTGTTGTGGGTGCCCAGGCGCCTGTTGGCCGCCTGCATCACCACGTACTGGTGCATGACCGGCACGTTCGGCGTGATGCCGAAGATATAGTCGCTGAGCTCGATCGTGCCGACCTGCTCGCCGGTCTGGTTATAGAGTGTCGCCTGCATCTTCTTACCCCTTAGCCCTTCACCGCCCTGCGGATCTGGAGCAGGCCGTTGCGGGCGCCGGGGACGGAGCCCTTGACCAGAATCAGGTTCTTGTCGGGCACGACCTCGACCACCTCGAGGTTCTGCACCGTTACCCGCTTGCCGCCCATGCGACCGGCCATCTTCTGGCCCTTCCAGACTCGGCCGGGCGTCGTGCCGGCGCCGATCGAGCCGGGCGCCCGGTGGCGGTCGCTCTGGCCGTGGGTCTTGGGCCCGCCGCGGAAGTGGTGGCGCTTGACCACGCCCGCGAAGCCGCGGCCCTTCGAGTTGCCCGAAATATCCACCTTCTGGCCGGCGCTGAACAGCTCGACGTTGACAATATCGCCGACCGTGTGCTCCTGGGGATTGTCCGCGCCGAACTCGCGCAGCACGCGCACCAGGGTGCCGGCGCCCTTCAGGTGGCCCTGCTGCGGCTTGGTGAGCTTGCGGGCGGGCACCTGCTCGAAGCCGATCTGCACCGCGTCGTAGCCGTCGCGCTCGCGCACGCGCACCTGGGTGACCACGCACGGCCCGGCGCTGATCACCGTCACGGGGACGACCTCACCCTTCTCGGTGAAGATCTGCATCATCCCCACTTTTCGCCCCAACATCCCATGAACCATTACTGCTACCTCCGCAGCATGCGTCTCCGCGCAGCGGCTGCCTTTTCAACTGGCTTGCTCGCGCTCTAGAGGTGATCTGAGAGAGCCTGACGGGCCGCTTTTCGCGGGGCTCCCACCACAATCCGATGCTTTACAGCTTGATCTCGATGTCCACGCCGGCCGGCAGGTTCAGCTTCATCAGGGCGTTGATCGTCTGCTGGCTGGGGTCGAGCACGTCAATGAGCCGCTTGTGGGTGCGGATCTCGAACTGCTCCTGCGAGTCCTTGTCAATGAAGGGCGAGCGAACCACGCTGTACTTCTCGATCTTGGTGGGCAGTGGTACAGGCCCGGCCACAAGGGCCCCGGTCCGCTCGGCGGCCTCGACGATCTGGCGCGCCGACTGGTCCAGGATCTTGTGGTCGTACGCCTTGAGGCGAATACGCACCTTCTGCTTGGCCATGGTGTTCCTCTATCGCGTCCCGGGGGGCGGGGGCACTTCCCCCGCCCCGCCGGACAACCAGCATTACTCTTCGATCTTGGTGACGACGCCGGAGCCGACGGTGCGACCGCCCTCGCGGATCGCGAAGCGCAGCCCCTCCTCGATCGCCACCGGCACGATCA
>DAOLDO010000836.1:0-3250 GCA_035327325.1 Chloroflexaceae bacterium
GTAGCGGTAGTCGGGCGCGTCGAGGACAAGCAGGTCGGCCTGCATGCCGGGGGCGAGGGCGCCGACGCGCTCGCCCATGCCGATGGCGTGGGCCGCGTTGACCGTGGCGGCCACCAGGGCCTCGGCGGGCGAGAGGCGCTGGTAGCGGCAGGCGATGGCCATGGCCAGGGGCAGCGATGGGCATGGCGCCGAGCCCGGGTTGAGGTCGGTGGTCAGGGCGAGCGCCGCCCCGGCGTCAATCATGGCCCTGGCGTCGGCGTAGCGCGAGCCGCCAAGGTTGAAGGGCACGGTGGGGATGACCACGCCGACGGCGGGCGAGGCGGCCAGCATGGCGATGCCCTCGGGGCCGGTGACGTCGAGGTGGTCAACCGACACGGCGCCGAGCTCGAGGGCCATGGCTAGGCCGCCCAGCTCGCTGAACTCGTCCACGTGGGCCTTGAGGGGCAGGCCGAGGGCCCTGGCCGCCTCGAGCACCCGGCGCGACTGGGCCAGGTCGAAGGCGCCCCGCTCGCAGAAGACGTCCGCGAACATGGGGACGCCCTGGGCGGCGAAGGGCGAGGCGGCGTACCACGCGTGGGCGGCGGGGAGCATCTCCTCGACCACGAGCTCGACGTAGGCGTCGGCGCGGCCGGCGTACTCGGCGGGCAGGGCGTGGGCGCCGAGGAAGGTGGGCACCAGGTCGGCGGGGTGCTCGGCGTCGAGCCGGGCCACGGCCTCGAGCTGGCGCAGCTCGGCGTCGGTCTCCAGGCCGTAGCCGCTCTTCACCTCGACGGTGGTGGCGCCGAGGCGCAGCATCTGGTCGAGGCGGCGGCGCGACTCGGCCACCAGGCGCTCGAGGGTGGCCGCCCTGGTGGCTCTGGCGGTGCTGGCGATGCCCCCGCCCGCGGCCATGATCTCCTGGTAGCTGGCCCCGCCGATGCGCAGCTCGAACTCGCCCACCCGGTCGCCCGCGTAGACCAGGTGGGTGTGGGGATCCACCAGGCCCGGCACCACCGCCCCGCCCCCGGCGTCCAGCTCCGCCGATGGAAAGAAGCGGCGCCGCAGCTCGGCCTCGGGGCCCACGGCGACGACGCGGCCCCCGCTCACGGCCACGGCCCCGGCGGGCACGAGCCCCACCTCGCCCATCGCCGCGCCGCGTCGCGGCCCGGGGGAGCCCGCGCAGGTGGCCACCTGGGCTGTGTTGTAGACAAGCAGGTCAATGTGGTCCATGGGGAAGCTTTCTTCAACCAGGCGTCAGGGCTTCTAACCACGAAGGCCACAAGAGCGCGAAGGTGTTGCGTGCGGCTGTGCTGAGCACGGAGGGCAGCGCAGCGGCTAGCGGCACGGCTGCGCTATGAATTCGTCTGCGTGCCCTTCGTGGGCCTTCGTGCGCTTCGTGGTCAACCTGATCACACCATGGGCAGATCGAGGCCGTGCTGGCGGGCGAAGGCGATCGCCTCGGGGTAGCCGGCGTCGGCGTGGCGGACGACGCCCATGCCGGGGTCGCTGGTGAGCACGCGCTCGAGGCGGCGGGCGGCCTCGGGGGTGCCGTCGGCGACGATCACCTGGCCGGCGTGGATGGAGTAGCCGATGCCGACCCCGCCGCCATGGTGGAGGCTCACCCAGGTGGCCCCGCCCACGGCGTTGATCATGGCGTTGAGCAGGGGCCAGTCGGCGATGGCGTCCGAGCCGTCGCGCATGGCCTCGGTCTCGCGGTTGGGGCTGGCGACCGAGCCTGCGTCGAGGTGGTCGCGCCCGATCACGATCGGCGCGCTGACGGCCCCGGCGGCCACGAGCTGGTTCAGGCGCAGGCCGGCCTGGGCGCGCTCGCCGTAGCCGAGCCAGCAGATGCGGGCGGGCAGGCCCTGGAAGGCCACCTTCTCGCGGGCCATGGTCAGCCAGCGCCGCAGGTGCTCGTTCTCGGGGAACAGCTCGAGCATGGCCCAGTCGGTGGTGTAGATGTCCTCCGGGTCGCCCGAAAGGGCCACCCAGCGGAAGGGGCCCTTGCCCTCGCAGAACAGGGGCCTGATGTAGGCGGGCACGAAGCCGGGGTAGCTGAAGGCGTCGGCGACGCCGGCGTCGAGGGCTCGCTGGCGCAGGTTGTTGCCGTAGTCGAAGACCACGGCGCCGCGCCGGCGCCACTCGAGCAGGGTGCGCACATGCTCGGCCATGGCCTCCATGGCCTGCCGGTCGTAGGCCGCGGGGTCGGCCAGGCGCAGGGCGGCGGCCTGGTCGAGGGTCAGGCCGGGGGGGATGTAGCCGTGGCGCACGTCGTGGGCGCTGGTCTGGTCGGTGGCGACGTGGGGCGTCACGCCGCGGCGCAGCAGCTCGGGCAGGGCCTCGGCGGCGTTGGCGATCAGGCCGATCGAGCGTGGCAGGCCCTGGTCCATCGCCTCCTCGGCCCAGGTCATGGCCTCCTCCAGGTCGGCCGTGGCCATGTCGAGCTGGCGCAGGGCCAGGCGGCGCTCGACGCGCCAGGGGTCAACCTCGACGGCGAGCAGCACGCCCTCGTTGAGGGTGACGGCGAGAGGCTGGGCGCCGCCCATCTCGCCGAGGCCGGCGGTGACCACCAGCTTGCCGCGCAGGCTGCCCCAGCCCATCTGGCGGGCGAGGGCGCCGAAGGTCTCGTAGGTGCCCTGGAGGATGCCCTGGGTGCCGATGTAGATCCAGCTGCCGGCGGTCATCTGGCCGTACATGGTCAGGCCCTCGGCCTCCCAGCGGTCGAAGTTCTCCTGGGTGGCCCAGGCGGGCACCAGGTTCGAGTTGGCGAGCAGCACGCGCGGGGCGTCGAGGTGGGTGCGGAAGACGGCGACAGGCTTGCCCGACTGGACGAGCAGGGTCTCGTCTGGCTGCATGCGGCGCAGGGTGGCCAGGATGGCCTCCAGGCAGGCGTGGTTGCGGGCCGCCCGGCCGCGGCCGCCGTAGACGATCAGGTTCTCGGGGTCGAAGGCAACCTCGGGGTCGAGGTTGTTGAGCAGCATGCGGTAGGCGGCCTCGAGCTGCCAGCTCGCGCACGAGAGCTGCGACCCCCGCGGCGCACCCGTGGTGCGGGTCATCGGCGTCCCCTTTCGCTTCGTCGCGTCGTGGGGATATGATACCGCATCTTATGGCGCGACCGCACGATGCTCCCCGGGGCCGGCCGTGGATGCAGGTATCGGCCCCCTTGATCGTCGTCCGACCCGCCCTCGATCACTCCCGGGGGCACTCACACAGCTAAGACAAGGCTTCAGGTAGGCTCACTGCGCTTGACGGTCGCTCCGGACCTCACCCC
>DAOLDO010000837.1:0-3249 GCA_035327325.1 Chloroflexaceae bacterium
GGGAGACGTCCTGCCATACGTCGGCCGCAAGTTCTGGGCCGGCCGCCGCCGCGGGGGTCTCTGGTATAATCGCCTGCCGTGCAGACCGCAGCCGCCAGCAGGCCCCGCCGCCCCTGGGCCGCCCACCTCGTCGCCCTGGGCGTCTACACGCTCATGGCCCTCGCCGTCACCTGGCCCATGCCGGCCCGCCTCGGCGCGCAGATCATCGCCAACGGGCCCGGCCAGGTGGACGGCTACCTCGGGATCTGGAACATCTGGTGGACGGCCACGGCCCTCGCGGCGGGGCGGGACCCCTTCGTCACGCCGCTGCTCTTCCACCCCCAGGGCCTCGACCTGTTCTGGCAGACCCTCAGCCTGCCCCAGGGGCTCCTGGCGCTGCCGCTCACCCTCACCGCCGGCCCCCTGCCCGCCTACAACCTGCTCATCCTGCTCAGCTTCATCCTGGGCGGCTACTTCGCCTACCTCTTTATATGCTACGCCCTGCGGGGCGCGGGGCCCCACCTTGGGCTCGCCGCCCTGGTCGGGGGCGCCGTCTACGCCTTCGCGCCCTTCCACATGCAGAAGGTGCTCGACGCGCAGCTCGAGGTTGCCTCGGTCCAGTGGCTGCCCCTGTGGGCCCTGGCCACCCTCGCCCTGCTCGAGCGCCGTCGCTGGCCCTGGGCCCTGCTCAGCGCCGCCGCCCTGCTCTGGGTCGGCCTGGGCACCTGGTACTACGGGCTGTTCGCCCTGATCGCCACGGGGCTCATGGCGGGGCTGTGGGCGGTAAGGGACCAAGGACCAAGGACCAAGGACCAGTTGCTGAGCGCTGCTCAAGGGCGACAAGGCAGCAAAAGGCAAGGCTTGGACTTTGGTCTTTGGTCTTTGGTCGCCTGGCGACCGCTGCTCTGGGGACTGGCTCCGGCCGTCATTTGGGCAGCAGTCATGGCGCCCCGCCTGGTCAGCCTGGCCCGCACCGGCGACGAGCTGCTCGGCGATGCGCGGGTCGAGCAGCAGGACGCCATCGCCGACCTGATCGCCTTCTGGCTGCCCAACCCGAACCACCCGCTCTGGGGCGAGGCGGTCACGGCCTTTTACACGGCCCTGCACCCGGGCGAGATCCTGTGGAACGTCTCCCTCGGCCTGGTCGGCGCGGCCTTCGCCATCGTAGGCGTCGCCGTGGCCTGGCGTGCCCACTGGCGCTGGCTGGCCCTGGGCGTCGTCGCCGCGGCCATGGCCCTCGGCGCCGAGCTAGTCGTCTTCGGCGTGCGCCCGGGCGTCCCCGGCCCCTACGCCCTGATCCGCGATCTGCCCGGGGTGCGCTCGAGCCACAGGCCCAACCACTTCGTGCTGATCAGCATCCTCACCACGGCCCTCTTCGCCGCCGCGGGTGTGCGCGCCCTGCTCGCCCGCCTGCCCCGCCCCGGCGCGCCCTGGGCCGCGGCCGGCCTGCTCGCCGCCATCCTCGCCGTGGACGGCTGGGCCGCCCCGCTGCCCCTCTTCCAGCGCCCGATGCCCGCGCCCTACCTGACCATGCCGCCGGCCGACGGGGCCCTGCTGCCCGTGCCCCTGCACCTCAACTTCTCGAACAGCGAGAACCTCTGGTACCAGACCAGGCACCGCTGGCCGATCGTGGGCGGCTTCATCGGCCGCGAGCCGCCCTACCCCATCGGTCGCTACGCCCCGGGGATCAAGGAGCTGCGCTTCGGCCGGGTCGAGGCCGACGACATCCTCGCCCCCGGCTGGCCCGCCCTGGCCCGCGAGACCCTGGCGGCTTACGAGATCCGCTACGTGATGTTCCACCACCAGGCCATGGGCTCGCCCCTGCCCCTGATGCGCCAGATCGTCGCCGAGATGGGCCTGGCCGAGAGCTACCGCGACGAGCTGATCACCGTCCACCCGGTGCCCGCGCCCGCCGTGGCCCGCCCCCTGGCCTACCTCGGCCCCGGCTGGGGCGCCCTCGAGCAGGAGGGCGGGCGGCGCTGGCGCTGGATGGGCGAGGCCGCCCAGGTCTACCTGCTTAACCCGACGGGGGCGCCGCGCCCGGTGACGATCGGCCTCGACCTGGAGGCGTTCGAGCGGGCGCGCCCGCTGACCGTGCGCCTCGGCGACGGGCCGCCCTTCACGCTCGAGGTGAGCCGGGCCCGCATGGCCCGCCAGCTGCGCCTCATCCTGCCGCCGGGCGAGACTGTGCTATACTTAGGCGCCCCTGCGGGCGCGCCGCCCGGCCAGCCCGAGCGCAGGCTCAGCCTGGCCGTGATGGGCATCAGCATCGAGTAGTGAGCTGTGAGCCGGGCCGACCTCAAGCGATCACACCTCACACCTCACACCTCAGCAGCTATGCCGACGAGCCCAATGACAGCACCCACCACAGAGGCGCCGACCGCCGGCGCCAGGCCCGTCCGCCTGCCCGCCTGGCGCACGGTCGCCTACGAGATCGCCCTCAACGGCTGGCGCATCCTGCGCGAGACGGTCAACGACTTCAGCCTCTGGCGCATCATCGAGTACCCCTGGGCCACCGAGGCCCTCGCGCTCAGGCGCGGCGACCTGGTGCTCGACCTGGGCTCCGGCACCTCGTCCTTCCCGCACATGCTCGCCAAGGAGGGCGTCAACGTCGTCGTGCTCGAGCTCGACGCCGACCGGGTGCGCTGGCAGCTGGCCAAGCGCCGCGCGACGGCGCGCCCCGGCGATGGCAGCTTCTTCCCTCTGGTGGCCAGCGCCACCCACATGCCGATCCGTGACGGCAGCGTCGCCCGCGTGGCCGCCGTCTCGTCCCTCGAGCACATCCCCGACGACACGGCCGTCGGCGAGGAGATCGGCCGCGTCCTGGCCGAGGGCGGCCTGGCGGCGATCACCATCCCCTACACCAGCTCGGGCCGCGAGGACTTCTTCAAGGGCATCAGGACGTTCGTGCAGGTCAGCCCCAATGCCTTCGTCCAGGAGGGCAAGGCCGGCTCGTTCTTCCGCTTCTACACCGACGAGGACATCCAGCGGGTCTATGTGCGCCCGTGGAAGCTGGCCCTCGGCGAGGTGCGCGGCTTCGGTCGCTCGATCCTCAACGGGCGCTACCACGAGACGCGGCTCACCCGCTACTGGCGCCGCTTCGTGCTGAAGGACCTGCTCCTCGCCCTGGCCGTCCACCCCCTCGAGGAGCGCTTCGACCGCAGCGACCCGCTCTACGTGATGTTCACGCTGCGCAAGGTTTAGGTGGCTGCGCCGATGGCTTGTGGCTGGCGTTTGGACGCCCCGGCGTGGGCGCCCACGTTGGGGCGC
>DAOLDO010000838.1:0-3246 GCA_035327325.1 Chloroflexaceae bacterium
GCCGCTCCGCCACGCGCGCCGCAGCCCGCGGCACCCGCAGGCGACATGCCCGCCGACGCCGAGCTGGTGCCGCTCTCGCCGATGCGCCGCTCGATCGCCGAGCATATGGAGCGCTCGGTTCGCACCGCGCCCCACGTCACCACGGTGATGGAGGTGGACCTGAGCCGCGTGCTGGCCCACCGCGAGCGCTCCAAGGCCGAGTTCGCGCGCCAGGGCGTGCGCCTGACCTTCACCCCCTACTTCGTGCAGGCGGCGGCGGCGGCCCTGGCGCAGGTGCCGGTGCTCAACGGCAGCTTCACCGCCGAGGGCATCGTGCTCAACAGGCGCGTGCACGTCGGCGTGGCCGTGGCCCTCGACGAGGGCCTGCTGGTGCCCGTGGTGCGCGACGCCGACGAGAAGAACCTGCTCGGCCTGGCGCGCGTCGTGGGCGACCTGGCCGAGCGGGCCCGCGCCCGCCGGCTCAAGCCCGACGAGACCCAGGGCGGCACGTTCACGATCACCAACCACGGGGTGAGCGGGAGCCTCTTCGCGACGCCGATCATCAACCAGCCCCAGTCCGGCATCCTCGGCGTGGGCGCCATCGTCAAGCGGCCCGTGGTGATCACCCAGGGCGGCGCCGACGCGATCGCGATCAGGCCGATGTGCTACCTCTCGCTCACCTTCGACCACCGCATCGCCGACGGGGCGGTGGGCGACGCCTTCCTCGCCGCGGTCAAGGCGGCCCTGGAGGGGTACGAGTAGGGGCGGGCCGCCAGGGCGCCGTGGGGGAGGCGCGGCGGGGCGGCCCTAAGCCTCGCCCGTGGCCCGGTCGAGCAAGGCCGCCGCGAGCTCGGTCGGCGTGCGGATCGCGGCCGGCGCCACTGTGCGCGAGAGGACGGCCTCGGCCTGGAGGCGCACGCGGCGCACCTCGCGCCCCTCTTCGAGGGCGACGGTGGCCAGCTCGGCCGCCCCGCGACCATCGCCGGCCAGCAGGCGTGTCTCGGCCATGCTGGCCAGGGTCGCCGCGACCTCGTAGCCGCTGGTCGAGTCGTAGGCCAGGCGCAGGGCCTCGCGCAGGTGCTCCCACGCGGCGCCGGCGTCGGCCTCGGCCAGGGCGGCGCGGGCCCTGAGGCGCTGCACGCGGGCGAAGAGCCAGCGGGCGTCGGGGTCGGCGTCGGCCACGCATGTGTCGAGGGCGGCCCGGCCCGCCGTGACGCGGCCGCGGGCGATCTCGAGGCTGGCCAGGCTCAGGTACGAGACGGCGGTCGAGCCGCTGTGCCCGACGGCCCGCCTGATCGCGAGCCCCTCGCTGATCAGGGCCTCGGCGGCGGCGTAGTCGCCCCGGTCGAGGGCCACCAGGCCGAGGTTGTCGAGGGAGCCGGCGATGCCCAGGCGGTCGCCCACGGCCCGGCTGCCCTCGAGGCTCTCGCGGTGGAGGGCCTCGGCGGCGTCGTAGTCGCCCATGCGCCTGCGGGCGTAGCCAAGCTTGTCGAGGCAGAAGGCGTAGGCCCAGCGGTAGCCCATGGCCCGGTAGAGGGCCAGGGCCTCCTCCCAGTAGCTGACGGCCTTGCGCATCTGGGCCCGGTCGCCGGCGATGGCGGCCAGCTCGTCGAGGCAGCTGGCGATGCCCTGGCGGTCGCCGATCGAGCGGCTGATCGCCAGGCTCTCGACCAGCAGGGCCTCGGACTCGGCGTAGGTCGGGGCGACGTAAGCCAGGCTGTTGAGGGCGAAGGCCAGGCTCCAGCGGTCGCCGAAGTCGCGCAGGCGCCCGACCAGGCCGCGCAGGCGCTCGTCGGAGACGGCCCGACCGCCGGTCAGGTTCTGGCTGCTGGCGAGGATCTCGGCGAAGACCGTCTCGCGGCGGGGGCCGAGGCGCTCGATCAGGTGGAGGCTCCAGTCGAGGATGGCCCTGGCGGGCTGGAAGCGGTACAGGCGCAGGGCGAACCAGCCCCAGCGGGCCAGGAGGTTGGCGAGGAGCATCTGGAGCGACTCGGGCGGATCGGCCACGGCGGCGGCGGCGGCCACGGCCCGGCCGAAGGCGTCCTCGCCCTCCTCGTGGAGGCTCTCGATCTCGTAGAAGAGGAAGAGGCTCTCGAGGGCGCCGGCCAGGGCCGACCAGCTGGCCGAGGCGATGGCGTGGCGCCAGGCGCAGCGCACATTGTCGAGGTCGGCGTCAATCAGGGCGAGGGCGGCCCGCTGCTCGGTGCCCTTCAGGCTGGCCTCCTGGCGGCTGAGCAGGCCGAGATAGTAGGTGGCGTGGGCGTCGCGGGCGGCGGCCTGGTCGGCGGGGTCGTCGGCGAGGCGCTCGGCGGCGTACTGGCGCAGCAGCTCGTGGACGTCGTAGCGGCCCTCGCCGACGACCCGCACCAGCGAGCGGTCGGTGAGGGCGGCCAGGGCGGCCAGGGCCACCTGCCGGCTGTCGGGCGGGGCGGCGTCACCCAAGAAGGCGGCCATGGCCTCGCGGTTGCTCGCCGGCCAGGCGTGGAGGCCGAGCACGGCGGCGGCGGCGTCGCGGGTGAAGCCGCCGCAGAAGACGGCGAGACGCCTGAAGGCGCCCTGGTCGATCGGGTCGAGCAGGCGCCACGAGTGCTCGAAGACGGCGCGCGGGCCCCTGTGGCGCTCGGGCACGCCGCGGGCGTTGACGGCCAGGAAGTCGAGGTCGCGGGCGATCGCCGCCGCGATCTCGGCGTACGGCATCAGGCGGGCCCATGTGGCGGCCAGCTCGATCGCAAGGGGCGTGCCGCCGACCAGCCGGCAGAGCCGGGCCACGGCGGCGAGCTCGTCGTCGTCGGGGTCGTGGCCGCCCGTCACCCGGCGCGCGCTCTGGAGGAAGAGCTGCACGGCCGCCGCCTGGCGGGCCGGCCCCTCGCCCTCGGGCAGCGAGAGGCCGCCGATATCCAGGGTCCACTCGCCCGGCACGGCCAGGCGCTCGCGCGAGGTGGTGATGATCGTCAGCCCCGGCGCGGCCTCGAGCAGGCCAGCCAGCTGCTCGCCGGCGCTGGTCAGGTGCTCGAAGTTGTCGGCGACGAGGAGCACGGCGCGGGGGCGCAGGTAGTCCACCAGCAGGTCGCGCACCTTCTCGCGGCGGAAGAGGTCGAGGCCGAGGGCGTCGGCCACGGTCGCGAGCACCAGCTCGGGGTCGAGCACGGGGGCGAGGGGCACGAAGCAGACCCCGTCGCCGAAGCGCGGGGCGGCCCGGCGGGCCGCCTCGACCGCGAGGCGGGTCTTGCCGATCCCGCCGGGGCCGAGCAGGGTCAGGAGCCGGCA
>DAOLDO010000839.1:0-3246 GCA_035327325.1 Chloroflexaceae bacterium
AGCAGGGCCAGGAGGCCGCCGACGTAGGGCGCCGTGTCGGGCCAGAGGGCCTGGAGGCGGGCCAGGGCGGCGGCGGCGGCCGGCAGGTCGC
The DNA here is from genome assembly GCA_035327325.1 of Chloroflexaceae bacterium. Lineage (GTDB taxonomy): Bacteria > Chloroflexota > Chloroflexia > Chloroflexales > Chloroflexaceae > CAIWXH01. The sequence continues at coordinate 92 of DAOLDO010000839.1, forward strand.
CCCTGGCCTCGTGGAGGCGGGCCAGGGCGGGGTAGCCGACGACGGCGAACTGCACGATGCCGCCAGTGAGCTCGAGGCCGCGGCCGAGGCAGGCGGCGGCGCCGGCCAGGTCGCCCTGCTCGAGCAGCACGCAGCCCAGGGCCAGGTCGAGGCAGCCGCTGGCGGGGAAGATCGGGCCGGCGTCCTGGGCGAGGCGCGGGAATGCCTCCTTCCAGAGGCGGCACTGCTGGGCGGCCTCGCGCAGGCGGCCGCGCTGGTGGGCGACGCGGGCGCGGTCGAAGACGCACGAGATCGCGCCGGAGTAGTTGCGCCCCTTGAGGGCGAGGCGCTGGGCCATGTCGAGGGCGTGGAGGGCGCCCTCGGCGTCGCTGAGGCCCAGGTAGCCGTAGGCGATGCGCAGGGCGCTGACCGAGCGGATCGCGGCGTCATCCTCCGGGAGGGTGGCCATGGCCTGGCGCGAGTGGGCGATCAGGGCCTCGAAGTCGGGCTCGTGGGCGTAGAGCAGCAGGTGGCCGCGCAGGTTGGCCCTGTGGCCGATCACCCAGCTGCGCGTCGCCTCGTCGGCCTCGGGGAGGCCCCGCTCGGCCTGGGCGAGGCGCCGCTCGACCAGCTCGCGCCCCTCGGCGCCTGGGGCGAGGACCAGGCACCAGGCATGGATCAGGCAGAGGCGCGGGCGCGCCGCGAACAGATCATCCGGGAACGAGCGGCACCACGCGGCGAGGGCAGACTGCTCGCCGCGCTCGAGCAGGGCGATGCCCTGGCGCTCGAGCAGCTCGGCGGCGAAGGCCAGGTCGTGGCCGGCGAAGGCGTGGCGCACCGCCTGCGCGATCAGGCCGCCGTCCTCGTGCCAGAGGCTGGCCCGCCGGTGGAACGCTTCGAGGGCCCCCTGGCCCAGGTCTGCGGCCAGCAGGCGCTGGAGCAGCCCCTCCAGGTGAGAGCGCCGGTCGGCGGCGAGGGCGGCGATCAGGCGGCCGGGCTCGGGGTGGCCCTGGAGGGCCAGGGCGCAGCGCAGCAGGTCGGCGGGGCTGCCGTGGGCGCGGCGGGCGAGGGCGGCGGCCTCCTCGGGGGCAAGGCGCAGGCCCATGCCCCAGCCCAGCAGGTCGGCGGCCTCGGCGGCGCTGAAGCGCAGGGCGGCCTCGTCGAGGACCACGGGGGCGGCGAGGGCGGCGGGCAGCTCGGCGGTCGTGATCACGACAAGGCGCAGCGTGGGCGGCGCGCCCGTGGCCAGGCGGGCCAGCAGGGCGCGGGCGCGCCCGTCGGCGAGCACGTGAGCGTCGTCGAGAGCCATGACTACGGGGCCGGGCAACTCGGCGAGCAGCGCGAGGAGCTCGGTGAGGATCGTCCCATCCTCTGCGCTATCCGCGGTGGGCGCGGCGGCGAGGCGCGGCAGCAGGCGCGCGCCGGCGGCGGGCGCCACGGCCTCCAGGGCGATCACGAGGTGGCTGAGGAGCCGGCGGGGCTCGTTGTCGGCCGCCTCGAGGGAGAGCCAGACCCAGGGGGCGCCGCGGGCGGCGAGCCAGGCGCTGACCAGGGTGGACTTGCCGCGGCCGGGGGGCGCGGTGACAAGGGCCAGGCCGCCCTCGGGGGCGACGGCCTGGTCGAGGCGGGCGAAGAGCCGCGGGCGGGGCGTCAGCCGGCCCGGGGGCAGGGGGAGGTGGTACCTGGTGGCCTGGAACAGAGGGAGCACGGCGCGCCTCTCCTTCCAATCCCTGAACCGCGTAGGCCCGATTGTACCAGAAGGCGGCTCGGGGCCGTACAAGTTGTCGCTCACCGGGGCGGCGGGGAATGCTACAATGGGGGCAGACCCAGGTCTCTTCCTCTCTCTGCCTGCGCAGCCCGCCTACGGCAGGCGCGGCTGCGGCGATGGAGGTGTCGCCCGTGTACGTGCCCACGTCGCCCTACCTTCTGGCCCTCGAGAACCGCATCAGACTCGACCAGATCCCCTTCAGCGACCGCGGCTCGCGCCTGCTGCTCTACCAGGACCGCCGCCAGCCCGACACGCTCTACCTGAAGCTCGCGGAGCGGCTGACGGCCCTGACCCCCGGCCTCTCCTCGTACCGGAACCGGCCCCCCTTCATCCCGCGGCTGCGCCTCGTTGACGGCGAGGGCCGCCCGGTCCCCTTCAGCGCCACGACCTACCCCCACGCGATCGTCTTCCAGACCCCGCTCGGCGAGTTCCGCGCCGTGTTCCAGGACGAGCACACCCTGAGCTTCGGCCTGCCGACCGGGGTTGCCAGCGGGATCAGCTTCACCGTGGTGCCCGACCTGGCCCGCCCCGACGCCAGGGGCGGCGAGTTCAAGTCGGTGCGCAACTGCGCCTACTCGACCAACGGCGAGCTGGTGCTCAACCAGGTCGAGCACAGCGGCAACGGCTACGACGTCACCCTCACGGCCGCGGGCGACGCCGACACCGCGATCATCCTGCACATCCAGGGCGGGCTCGACCTGGGGCGCGCCGTGGCGCCCTTCCGCGCCACCCTGGCCGCCGCCGAGGAGCGCTGGCACCGCTGGTTCGCCGCCGTGCCCAGCGTGCACGAGCCGTACCGCGCCCAGTACTACTACGCCTGGTGGGTGCTCGGCAACAACATCCTCTCGCCCTACGGCTACTTCCGCCGCGAGAGCGTGGCCCCCAGCAAGGCCCACTACGTCGGGGCCTGGCAGTGGGACAACTACTTCCACGCCCTGGCCTTCCGCTACACCGACCCGAAGCTGGCCAGCGACCAGATCCACTTCATGCTCGACCACCAGCTGCCCGACGGCATGATCCCCGACGCGGTCTACGACGAGGGCACGATCACCCAGCTGGAGCTGCCGGTGGCCGCCGCCGTGACCAAGCCGCCGATCGTCGCCTGGGTGGCCATGCACGTCTACGACCAGACGGGCGACCTGGCCATGCTGCGCGATATCTACGAGCCCCTGGTGCGCTGGAACTCGTGGTGGTTCGGCCTGAACGACGACGACGCCGACGGCATCGTCCAGTACTCCCACCCCTTCTCCTCGGGGCTGGACGACAGCCCCCTCTGGGATGAGGGCATGCCGGTAGAGGCGGTGGACCTGAACACCTACCTATGCCTGCAGATGGAGGCCCTGAGCAAGATGGCCCGCGTGCTGGGCCGCATGCGCGAGGCCACCCTCTGGCGCAGCCGCGCCGAGGC
>DAOLDO010000840.1:0-3244 GCA_035327325.1 Chloroflexaceae bacterium
GGTCGGGGCGGTGGTGGCGGGGCCGCCGCAGGCGGCGAGGACCGGGACGACCAGCGCCAGGAGCAGCGCCAGGGCGAACGCGCGCTTCGGGGACGAAACCATGCCAGACTCCTCCTTCATCTCGGGCTTCCTGGACAGCATCGAGCGACGCGGGGCTGCTCTGCACCGAGCTGTGGGGCACGCCGTGGTGCTGAGCGGCTTTTGACGCCGATGTCTGCTGACCGCGCGCATTCTACTCGCCCGAGATTAAGGCCGCATCGTATTACTGTTAAATCCGTATTAAGCGATGGGCCGGTTTTGCCTCCGGCCCTCGCCCCCCGCTCGGCCTTGACATGGCTATGGTTTAGTGCTAAACTATAGTCCATGAACGATCAGCGCCGCCGCGCCGGCCCGGGCCTCCGCCAGCACGCCGTCCTGGCCTGGCTGCGCCTGGCGCGGGTCTACCAGAAGATTGACGCCCGCTCGGAGCGCTTCTTCCGCGCCCAGGGCCTGAACACCGCCCAGTTCGACGTCCTGGCCAAGGTCGGCGCGGCCAGCGGCATCACCCAGCAGGAGCTGGCCGACGCCTTGCTGGTGACCAAGGGCAACATCTCGCAGCTGCTGCGCAGGATGGAGCACGACGGCCTGGTCGCCCGCCGCCACGTCGGCCGGGCCAACTGCCTCTTCCTCACCGAGCGGGGGGAGGCCCTGTTCGACCGGGCGGTCCCCGCGCAGGAGGCCCTGGTGGCCTCGCTGCTCGCGCCGCTCGCGGCCGACGAGCAGCGCGAGCTGCTGCGGCTGCTGCGCAAGCTCGACCACGGCATGGCGGGCTGAGGCTCGGGGGCGACCGAGCGAACCGGAAGGGAGCGTACACCATGCAGGCGCCGCTGCTGGGCCTCCATCACATCTCGGCCATCGTCGAAGACCCGCAGGAAAATATTGACTTCTACACCCGCGTCCTCGGCCTCAGGCTGGTCAAGCAGACGGTCAACTTCGACGACCCGGCCACCTACCACCTCTACTACGGCGACGCGGGCGGCCGCCCCGGCACAATCGTGACCTTCTTCCCCTGGCCGGGGGGGCGGCGCGGCAGCCGGGGCACGGGGCAGATCAGCGCCATGGCCTTCGCGGTGCCGCCCGGCGCCCTGGGGTTCTGGCAGGGGCAGCTTGCCGAGATCGGCTGGCACTTCGGCGGGCCCGAGGGGCCCGCGGGCGAGGCCGCGCTGTCGTTCTACGACCCGGCGGGCCTGCTGCTCGAGCTCGTGGAGCGCGAGGGCGCCGCCCGGGCCGGGTCGCCCGATGGGGACGTCGTCCCGCCCGAGGCGGCCATCGCCGGCCTGCACGGCGTGACCATGACCCTGGCGGCGGTGGAGCCGACGGCGGCCTTCCTGGCCGACGGGCTCGGCTTCCGCCTGGTCGAGGGCGGGCCGGAGCGGGCGCGCCTCGCGGTCGGCGCCGGCGCCGACGAGTCCTTCGTCACCCTGGTGGCCCGCCCCGACGTGCCGCGCGGCCAGGTCGCGGCCGGCTCGGTGCACCATGTGGCCTGGCGCGTCGCCGACGAGGCGGCCCTGCTGGCCTGGCGGGGCGCGCTGGAGCGCCTGCACCCCGGGGTCACGCCGGTGCGGGACCGGCGCTACTTCCGCTCGATCTACCTGCGCGAGCCGGGCGGGGTGCTGCTCGAGCTCGCCACCGACGAGCCGGGCTTCACGGTGGACGAGGCGCCCGCCGCTCTCGGCGGCCAGCTTATGCTGCCCCCGTGGCTGGAGCCGCGGCGGGCCGAGATTGTGCGCCGCCTGCCGCCCATTGTCACGCCCCGGCCCGGCGCGGCACAGAACCTGTAAGCCATCCCGCCCGGCACCAGCCCGGGCAGGGCACCAGAGAGGGAGAACATGGAACTGCTTGGCATCCACCACCTGACGGCGGTCTCGGCGCAGATCCGCGCCAATCACCACTTCTACACGCGGACGATGGGCATGCGCCTGGTCAAGCGCAGCGTGAACCAGGACGACGTGAGCGCCTACCACCTCTTCTACGCCGACGCGAAGGGCACGCCGGGGACCGACCTGACCTTCTTCGACTGGCCGGTGCCCCCCGAGCGCCGCGGCACGCGCTCGATCGCGCGCACCTTGCTGCGCGTGGCCGGCCACGGGGCCCTGGAGTGGTGGGCGGCGCACCTGGCCGAGCAGGGCGTGAAGGCCGGCGCGATCGCCGAGCGCGACGGACGTCTGACCCTCGACTTCGAGGACCCCGAGGGCCAGCGCCTGGCCCTGGTGGACGACGGCGGCGCGGGCGAGGCCCACCCCTGGGAGCGCAGCCCCGTCCCCGCCGCGCACCAGATCCGCGGCCTCGGCCCGATCATGCTGAGCGTGCCCGACCTGGCCCCGACCGACGCGGTGCTGCAGCGGGCGATGCACATGCGCCCCGTGCGCGAGTACCCCCACCCCGAGGACGCAAAGCACACCGTACACGTCTACGAGATGGGCCCGGGCGGGCCCGCCGCCGAGCTGCACGTCGCGGTCCAGCCGGGCCTGCCGCCGGCCCAGCCCGGCGCGGGCGGCGTGCACCACGTGGCCTTCCGCACCGCCGACGACGCCTACGACGCCTGGGCCGAGCGTCTGAACAGCCTGCGCATCCCCAACAGCGGCAAGGTGGACCGCTACTGGTTCCGCAGCCTCTACTTCCGCGAGCCGAACGGCATCCTGTTCGAGATCGCCTCGGACGGGCCGGGCTTCGCCGTGGACGAGGACGAGGCGACCCTGGGCGAGAAGGTGGTGCTGGCGCCCTTCCTCGAGCCCCAGCGCGAGGCCATCCTGGCCAACCTCAAGCCGATCGACTGATCTGTCGCCTGGTCGCCTCGCGCCCCTACGGTCGCCCGCGCGACCGTGGGTCGCCCCCGTGTGGTCGCCCCGCGGCCGTGGTCGCCCGGTACGACCGTGGGGCGCCCCACCGTGGTCGCCCGGACCGGGCGTAGGGGCGACCCTATAGGGTCGCCCGGCGCCCACCGCGGGCCGATTGACGGCGCCCGCGTTTGCGGATACCATCCCTCCTAATCCGTCACGCCTGGAGCAGAGGGAGCACGCCATGACCGCCACCGCCGCGCGGAGTATCCGCCTCGTCACCGAGATCCCCGGCCCCCGCTCGCGCGAGCTGAACGCCCGCCGCGACGCCGCCGTCGTCGCCGGCCTGGGCAGGGCCACGCCCGTCGCCGTCGCCGAGGCCAGCGGCGCCCTGGTGACCGACGTGGACGGCAACACCCTGCTCGACT
>DAOLDO010000841.1:0-3242 GCA_035327325.1 Chloroflexaceae bacterium
GGCACCCCGGCCCCCGCGCGGAGCAGGTCGAGGGAAAGGGCCCCCCGGAGCAGGGCGGCCGCCGTGAGCGCGCCCTCGACGTCCGCGCCGAGCCGCCGCACCCGCCCGCGCACCCACTCGCTCAGCTCGCCGGCCAGGTGCGGTCCGACGGCGACGCCCGGCCGCAGCTGCCACGCCCCAGCGGCGCGCACGAGGTGGTCGCCCCGCTCCAGCGCACGGGCCAGCTCCTCCGCCAGAAAGGCGTTGCCCCCGGTCAGATCGAAGATGGTCTGCGCCAGCCCGGAAGCGACCGCCCCGCCGAGGATATGCGTGAGGAGCCGCCCAACCGCCGGCGCGTCAAGGGGCTCCAGGTACACGGTTTCGCTCAGGCGCTCGCGGTAGAGCGACTGCCGCAGGCCGTTGAGCGGGGCATCAGGCGTGGCCGCGACGTCGCTGCGATAGGTCGCCAGGAGCACGAGCGCCGTCGTGCGGGTATGGCGCGCGAGGTAGTGGAAGAGCTGCAGGCTGGCGGGGTCGGCGGCGTGGAGGTCTTCGATGGCCAAGAGGACGGCCGCCCGCGCGGCGGCATCGCCGAGCAGGGCGGCTGTGGTGCTGAACAGCGCCCAGGGCTCGCCTCCGCCGGGGCGCCGGAAGCGGGCGAGCAGGCTTTTCTCGCGTGAGCGCGGCGGGCCGGCGAGGTAGCGGTCAAGGGCCTCGAGGAACGGCTGGAAGGGGAGCAGCCCTTCCTGCGCATAGGCCGTGCCGACGAGCACGGTCATGCCGTCCGCGGCGGCGACCCGGAGGATCTCGGCGGCCAGTCGCGTCTTGCCAACGCCCGCGTCGCCGGCGATCCAGATCACCCGGCCCTCGCCACGCCTGCCCCGGTCAAGCGCGGCGCGGACCCGCCCCAGCTCGGCCTGCCGCCCGACGAGGGGCGGGGCGCGCACGGTCGCCTCGACCGCAGGCGCCGGCGTGGTCTGGCGTAGCGCGATCGGCGCGGCGTCCTCCTGGTGCAGGATCTGCGCGTGGAGGGCGTCGGTCTCCGGCGCGGGCGGCGCGTTGAGCATCCCGGCGAGGGCGTCAACACAGGCCCGGTACTGGCGCAGCGCCTCGTGGCGGTGGCCGGCGGCGGCGTAGACGGCCATCAGCTCGCGATGGACCGGCTCGTCAACCGGGTCCTGGGCCAGCAGCGTCCGCAGCTCGGTGATCGCCGCGGGGTAGTCGCCGCCGTCGCGCGCGTGGGCGCCCAGGGCCAGCCGCAGCTCCCGCTGGCACCAGCGCAGCTCCTCGCGGGGCGCGGCCGTCCACTCGGCGTAGCGCTCGTCCGGCAAGAGCTCGCCCTGGTACAGGCTCAGCGCCTCCGCAAGCACGCCAGCCCGCCGCCGGGACGGCTCGCCCGGGGCGGCGGCGCCGAGCCGCGCGAACTCCTCCGCGTCAACCCAGACGGCCTCGTGCAGCGACAGGATGCCGTCGTCGAAGCCGAGCATGTGCTCGGACGTCCCCGGGCCAAGGTGAGCGTCCAGGGTCTGGCGGAGGCTGTGGAGGGTCCGGTAGAGGTTGTTCGCGCCGGCGCCGGGGTCGGCCTCGGCCCACAGATACTCGATCGCCTGGTCCTTCAGGAGGCGGCGCTCCAGCGCCAGGCGTTGCAGGAGGGACGCGGCCTTGCGGCGTGTCCAGCGGGAGGCCGGCAAGACCCGGTCGTCACACACGACCTCGAAGCGCCCGAGCAGGAAGATGCGCAGAGTAGTTGAAGTCGGCATACAGGAGCCTCCTGGCGGGGCCGAGGCTCAGACAGGCGGGAGCTATGGCCCCGGGAGCAGCGTGTAGATCTGGGTGCAGCATGTTATGTGCCAGGCGACGATCGCGCCGACCTCAGCAGGGGGAGGAGCCAGAGCACGGCGAGCAGCTCCCCAAACGCGCCGAAGAAGATCGTCACGCGCGGACTTGTGAGCTCCCCGAGGGCTCCGCCGAGCAGCGCGCCCAGCAGCGCACCGAGCTGGATGGCCGCCATGGCGCTCAGGGCAACGCGGCCCTGAAGCGCGTCCGGCGTGAGCTGCTGGCGGAGGCTGGCCGCGAGGATGCGATAGACCGCCACGCCGACGCCGAACAGCACGGACCCGAGGGCGAGGGTGAGACCGATGGCCAGGGGTGATCCGGTCGCGAGGGGCGTGAGCAGATCCCCAAGGGCCGCGATCAGCAGGCCGCCGGCCAGGAGGCGGTACGGGCCGACGACGGGCGCGAGCCGCGCGGACACCGCGGCGCCGGCCAGCGCGCCGGCGCTCCCGACCGCGAAGATCAGCCCGAACAGTCCCGGCGCTACCCCAAGCTCGCGTGGAACGTAGAGCAACACCGCCGGCTCAAGGGCGGCGTTGAACAGGCTCACCGTCGCGGCCGGGGGCCAGGGTGAGCCGCGCCCCGACAGCTGCGCGGGAGCATTCAGTCGTCGTCGTCGGCACCACCGACACTGTGCCCGCCGCCCTCCCCGCCGAAGGTGGCCGTCAGGCCGGCGATCAGCTGCTCCCGCTCGGCGGGGGTGAGCCGCGCCTCGGGGTGCGTGGGCAGGTAGATCTTCAGCGGCATCTCGCCCTCGCGGACTGTCTCGGCGGCCTCGTCGCCCTCGTTGCGCTGCTGGCCCCACATCGAGACATTGAACTTCGCGCGCCCCTCCTCGACATCATGGGCGACCAGCCAGGAGACCGGGGCGACGTTGCTGTACCACGGCCAAACGGTCTGGTTGCTGTGGCAGTCTGCGCAGGCGCGTACGAAGAGCGCGCGGGTCTCAGGGCTATCCCAGGCCGGCTCGGCGATGACCGGCGGGTTGGTATGGTCGCGCCCATAGGGGACGAGCTGCATCGCCAGCAGGAGCACGAGCAGGGCGCCGAGGAGCCAGGCACCCAGGCGGCGCGGCGACCAGCGGCGGGTGGAGCCGGCCGGGGGTGAGGTGACGGATGACGGAGCCATTGGGAAGCCTTTCATGCTGCGATCAGCGTGCCGGGTACGTCCACCCTTAGTCGTCGTCGTGCTCGCCATCTTCGTGCGCGCCACCTTCGTGCTCGCCGCCATCGTGCGCGCCGCCATCGCCGCCAGTCAGCGTGCCGCTCCCCGCGGTCGTACCGGCCGCGCCCGGGGCCGCGAGGAGCTGGCCGCTGGTCGCAGCGACGTACGCGAAGCCCGTGCTCAGCGGCACCTCGTAGGCGACGATGCCCTGGTAGGTCACCAGCGTGGGCGTGCCGGCCAGGGTGGCGCCGGCGGCGCTGGTGAGG
>DAOLDO010000842.1:0-3234 GCA_035327325.1 Chloroflexaceae bacterium
CCGCCGGCGGCCGCCCATCCACCCGGCCGCCCGCCCGGGTCGCCACGGCGCCGCGGCTGCGCGCAGTCGAGCTCGCGGGCCGCACGGTGCTCGCTCCGCCCGAGGCCCGCCGCCCGCCCGCCTGGATCCTGGGGGCCGGGGCCGTGGCGATCGCCCTGCTGATCGGCCTCGGGGCCTTCTTCGGGATGCGCGGGGGCCAGCCCTCGGCGCGGTCAACAGAGCCGGCGGGGGCCGCGGTCGTGTCGGTCGAGACGGCCACCCTGCCCCCCACCAGCGCCCCGGCTGAGCCCTCGCCCACCATAGATTTCCTGGTCGTCGCGGCCGCGACCCAGACCGCCCAGGCCCAGCGCGAGGCCGACATGATCGCGACGGCGCTGCTGCTGCTCGACTCGACCGCGAGCGCCGCCACGCAGACGGCCGTGGCGCTGATCCCCACCAACACGCCCATCCCGCCCACGAGCACGCTCCCCCCGACCGAAACGGCTGGCCCGACCAACACGACCGGGCCGACCAACACGCTCGCGCCGACCAATACGCGCGGCCCGACCAATACGCCGGCGCCGACCAGGACGCCATCCCCCACCAGCGCGACGACGGCGACCCCCACGGCCGAGCCGGTCACGCCGACGCCCACAGCGCCGACCGGCGCCGTGCTCAGCGCCGGCAACGGCGCCTTCTTCCGCGCCAGCGTTGATATCGGCAGCGAGGCGGCCGGGGGGCAGGGCGGCACCTGCATCGAGGGCCGGGTCGCCGCGGCGGACGGCGGCAAGTTCGGCCGCTTCGGGGTCCAGGTGGATCATCGCGGCAACACCAGACAGGCCAACACGGACTTCGGCGGCGGCACCTACCGCATCTGCGGCCTGGGCGCAGGCGAATGGGGCGTGTCGGTCTTCAACGCCGGCGGCGTGGACATCCCCGGCGGCGAGCAGGTGGCCCACCAGGTGCGGATCCTCGCGAGCGGCACGCCCGGCGAGGTGTTCTACATCAGCTTCAAGGCCCTGCCCGCCTTCGCGCCGCCCACCCCCACGCCCACACCACTGGTCGGCCCCTACGACGGTCAGTGGCAGGGCCGGATCTCGGGCACGACGGCCGGCGAGGCCGCGTTCAACGGCACGTTCCGCATGGAGGTTCGCGCCAACGCCATCTACCGCATCTCAATTGACGGCCCCTCGTGCCTGTTCGAGACCTACCCGAACTTCCCCAACGGCCTGCCCATCAGCGGCAGCAGCTTCGCCCTCTCAGGCTCGCCCTTCAACCCCGTCAGCGGCGGCGACGGCTCGATCACCTTCAGCGTCAGCGGCAACTTCGCCTCCCCCAGCCAGGCGTCGGGGCTGCTCAATGCGTCGCAGAACGGCGGATCGTGCGCGGTGGCGACCTGGAACGCGTCGAAGTAGCAGGACGAGAGGACACAGCAATGGCGCGGCTCGGGCCCTTCGAGATCGGATGCGAGACCCACCCCGGCAAGGTTCGCGAACAGAACGAGGACGCCAGCATCCTGCCCCCGGCCGCTCAGTCGGCCCTCGGCGCGCGCGGCTACCTGTTCGCCGTCGCCGACGGCATGGGCGGCTACGGCGGCGGCCAGGAGGCGAGCCAGGTCAGCCTCGCCACGCTGCACGAGCAGTTCTACGGCCCCGAGTCGGCAACCCTGGCCGACTCCATCCAGCGGGCGAACATGGCCGTGCGTCGCCGCTCGATGCAGCCCGACCACGACCCGCGCATGGGCTCGACCCTGGTGGCCGCGCTGTTCCAGGGCGACGCGCTGGTGGTGGCCCATGTGGGCGATAGCCGGGCCTACCTGGTGCGCGGCGGGGCCATCCACCAGCTCACCGAGGACCACTCGCTGGTGCAGGAGCAGGTGCGCGCCGGGCTGATGCGCCCCGGGGAGGCCGGCCCTGTGGGCGGGAAGAACGTCATCACCCGCTCGATGGGCAGCAAAAGCGTTGTGGACGCGGAGTTCACGCCCGTGCCGGGCGTGCAGCGCGGCGACACTATCGTCCTCTGCTCCGATGGACTGACCAACATGGTGACCGACGCCGAGATCGCCGCCGCCGTCAGCGCGCAGCAGCCGGAGCCGGCGGCCCGCGCCCTCGTGCAGCTGGCCAACGAGCGCGGTGGCCCCGACAACATCACCGTGCAGGTGATCCGCGTCCTGTCCCTCCCGTTCACCGCCCAGGCCCCTCCGGCGAGTGGCATAGCGCGCACGCTTCGCATGGCCGCGCCGCGCAGCCGGCTGCGCCTGGTGCTGGTGATCGCGCTGCTGGTCGTGGTGATCGCGGGCCTGGTGACGCTGCTGGCGCTGAATGCTGAGCCGATCGTCGAGATGCTTGCGTCGCTCTGACGCCGAGTTGACAGAGGACACCCCTATGGCCGCCGCGCAGCCCGACGCCCGTACTAGCCCCCGCCCCCAGGTCGCGCCTGCCATCGCCTACGGCGCCTGCACCGACGCCGCAGGGCGGCCGCTCAACGAGGACGCCTGCACGCCCGATCTGCGGCGGGTGCCCGGCAAAGAGCACCTCGGCCGGCTGGCGGCCGTCGCCGACGGCATGGGCGGCGGCGCGGCGGGCGGCGCGGCCAGCGCCATCGCCATCAACACCTTGGTCGATCAGTACTTCGAGGCCTCGATCGAGGGCGCCCTCGCCAACCTCCAGCGCGCCGTCGGCGAGGCCAACCGCGCGGTCTACGCCTACGGGGCCACCCCTGGCAAGAGCGGTGTTGTCGGCACGACCCTGGTGGCCGCGGCCGTGGTCGGCGCCCAGGCGGCTCTGGTCAGCGTCGGCGACAGCCGGGCGTACCTGGTGCGCGGCGGGCAGGTCGCCCAGCTCACCCGCGACCACACCTGGGCTAACCAGCAGGTGGCCCAGGGCGCGCTCACCCAGCAGCAGGCGGCGGCCCACCCCAGCGCTCCGCTGCTCACCTATGTGCTCGGCCAGGGGCCCGCGCTCCAGGTGCCCGTCTCCGGCCAGCCCGACGGCATGTTCAGCTTCCTGGTTGACCTTCAGCCCGGCGACGCCCTGGTGCTGTGCAGCGACGGCGTGACGAATGTGCTCCCGCCCCACGAGCTCGCCGCCCTGGTCCGCCAGTCGGCCGCCCCTCAGGCCGCCGCGCGGATCGTGGCGCGCGCGAAGGCCCGCCGCACCAGCGACAACGCCACCGCCGTGGTGATCCAGTATGGGCCGACCGGCGGTGGCCCCGCGCTCCCCCTCCCCGCCGCGGGCGGCGGGCTCCTGGCGACCC
>DAOLDO010000843.1:0-1509 GCA_035327325.1 Chloroflexaceae bacterium
CCCCGAGAGCGCCCCCGCCGTCCCGCCCGCGCCGAGGAGGAACATGGCCAGCGGGCTGCGGGCCAGGCGCCGGGCCCGCCGCATGGCCGCCCCCTCGTGGTGAATCTCCGGCAGGGCCCGGTCAATCAGGGCGAAGGCGCCGAGCATGGTCAGCACCCCGATCACGATCAGGGCCCAGGGCGCCAGATAGGCCGCCACCAGGGCGGCCAGCGGGTCAACCACCGGGTCGAGCAGCGACGACAGGGGCGCCGCGGCCGCCAGCTCGGGGATCGGGACCGTGCCCGAGGCCACCAGCCAGGCCGCGATCCCCATCGCCGGCAGGTAGATCGCCGCCGTGGTCAGCAGAGCCAGGACGCCCACGGCCACGCCCTCCTGGCTGCGGCGCCCCCGGGCGGCGTAGACCAGCCCCGCCACCAGCACCACCAGCGAGGCGCCGAGGCGCGAGCCGGTGATCATCATCAGGGTCTGGAGGGGGTCAATGGCCTGGGCGGCGAAGAGCGAGACGGCGAGGGCGGCCACGGGCGACCCGCTGAGGAAGAGGTAGGCCAGGAGCCAGCCGAGGCCGAGGGCGTTGGCGGGCGAGCGCACCTCCAGCACCCCGAAGACCTGCTGGCCGTACCCGGCGGCGCCGCGCTTGAGCAGCTCGAGGGCCACGACGAAGACCACGATGCCCGCGGCCAGGGCCGCGACCCGCGCCAGGGCGTGAGCCAAGCGCCGCCAGGGCGAGGGGCGCGCCTCGCCGGGCTCAGGAGGCGGCTGCGCCGGGCGCTCCAGATCAACCATCGCGGCCCCTTTCTGAGCGCGGCGTCAGCTCGTTGCGACGAATGCGGCCCGGACTATTATACTGGCCCGCAGGGGCGGGCGCTGGCCCGGCCGACAGCTGAGAGGAGCATCGCGGTGAGGAGTGGCGGCACGGGCCGGGTGGCCCAGGTCAATGTCAACCCGAGGGGCGGCGTCCCCAAGTACGCCGTCCCGAGCGCGGAGATCACGACGCAGGGGGTCGCGGGCGACCGGCAGCGCGACCGCCGCTTCCACGGCGGGCCGCAGCGGGCGGTCTCGCTCTACGCCGTCGAGCGCATCGAGGCCCTGCGGGCCGAGGGCCACCCCATCGCCCCCGGCACCACCGGCGAGAACCTCACGCTCGCCGGCCTGGACTGGGCCGCGCTGCAGGTGGGCGACCGGCTGCTCGTGGGCGAGTGGGTCGAGCTCGAGATTACGGGGTACGCCGCGCCGTGCAGCAACATCGAGGGCTCGTTCGCCGACGGGGCCTTCAAGCGCATCGCGCAGAAGCTCCACCCTGGGTGGAGCCGGCTCTACGCCAGGGTGCTCGGCGAGGGCGTCGTGCGGGCGGGCGACCGCGTCGAGCACCTGCCGGCCCAGGGCACGGCTGAAGGCTGAGGCCCCGAGGGGCAGCCCTTCCGCCCGCTGGAGGCCGTATAGGCGACCTCACACGACCGCCCGGCCCAAGAGCCGCAAACCCTGGCAGCGCGGCCACAGCGGGCCGCCCTT
>DAOLDO010000843.1:1609-3233 GCA_035327325.1 Chloroflexaceae bacterium
GCCCGGCCCAAGAGCCGCAAACCCTGGCAGCGCGGCCACAGCGGGCCGCCCTTCCGCCCGCTGGAGGCCAGGCGGGCGCCCCCTCATGGCCGCCCGGCCCGGGGGCCGCACTCCGCCAGCCGAGCTCGGACGCACTACGAGCGGTCGTCACCCTCCGCCAGCCGCTCGGCGGCCAGCTCGACCAGCTCGGGGAAGACCAGGCCCGGGATGCTGACCCCGCCGGCCCGCACGCGCTGGAGGCGGATCGTCGGCGTTGCGGCCAGGGCGCGGCCCTCGTCGCCCGTGAGCCAGGCGAGCAGCGCCGCGAAGCCGGCGGGGCGCAGTGACTGCTCGAGGCCGGTGAGGATCGAGCGGGCCAGCCCGGCGAGCTCGGATCCGGCCTCGGGCTCGAGGGAGGCCGGCGGCAGGGCGACGATGGTGGGCGTCGGCCCGTCGGGCTGCACCAGCACCCTGATGAAGCTCTCGCCAGGGCGGGGGCCGCTGGCGTCGAAGCCGACCACGCTGCCCGCCGCGGCCCCGGCCTCGGCGCGCTCGGCGGCGCCCGCGATCATCACCCGCGCGCCAATGTCGAAGCCCAGTCCCTCGTACCAGACCACGCCCTGCTCGTCGTTGCCGGCCATCGTCGCCTCCTGCTGCCTTGTGGTGTGGGGCTATTATAGCCCCATCCGGCCGATCGCAGTTACGCCCGGGCCCGGCCCGCCGCCACCAGCAGCACCGGCAGCGGCTCGGGCTCGCCGACGGCCAGGGGCGCGGCGGGCCCCAGGTCGGCCAGAGGCAGCAGGGCCGCCCGGGGCGCGAGGCCGGGCGGGTCGAGCAGGTAGGCCGCCAGTGACACCTGGCCGAGCCCGGCGGTGCGCAGGGCCTCGGCCAGGTCGGCCCCCAGGTCGTCGGCGGGGGGCGTCGCGGCGCGCGGGGCCTCGACCGCGCCGGGCGCCCACTCCCGCCGCCTGACCCAGCGCTCGCCCGCCGTCGCCACCACCAGGGCCCCGCCAGGGGCGAGGGCCTCCGCCGCCTCGCCCAGAGCCCGCCCGGGGTCGGCGAAGAGGCCGAGGGCGGCGACGCACCAGATCAGCCCGGCCGAGGCGGGGCGCAGGGGCAGGGCCAGGGCGTCGCCGGCCAGCCACGCGAAGCCCGGCAGGGCGCTCCGCGCCGCGGCCAGGGCGCCCCGATCCAGGTCGAGGCCGGCCACGAGGGCCCCCGGCGCGCAGAGCCCGGCGAGCCAGGCCGTCTTGCCGCCCGGGCCGCAGGCCAGGTCGAGGGCCACGCGGGCGCCGCGGGGACTCGCCGCCGCGAGGGCGGCCCGCATCAGGGGCAGGTGGGGGGCCTGGAGCCCGGCGAGATCGGCCAAGGCGGCACTCCCGCGCCGGCGGCGCGCACGGTAGAATAGTAGCAGAGCGCCGCCACGGCCGTCCAGGCCCCGGAGAGCCAGCGATGCGGCGAGGGAGTAGCGGGTCCAGGCAAGGCTGAGGGCTTACCGCTCCCGGGCCGGGCAACCACGCTGGGTCGCCCGTACCTGCCTCCCGCGGGCGGAAGGGCGGGCCGGGCGACCACGCTGGGTCGCCCGTACCTGCCTCCCGTGGGCGTAAGGGCGGCCCGGCGTGGCCGCCCCCGGCGGGGTCGCCCG
>DAOLDO010000844.1:0-3232 GCA_035327325.1 Chloroflexaceae bacterium
TCGACGGGGCCGGCGGCCGTCTCGACGCGCACCCGCTGGCCGATGGTCACGAGGGGGGCGCGCCAGGCCGTGAAGAGGGCCCGCCGCTCGCCGGCCCGCAGGCGGGCGTGCCAGGCGTCGGCGCGGCGCAGGAGGGCCCGCAGCAGGGCCAGGCGCGAGACGGGGGCGCCCGCGGCCTCGGCCAGGCTGGTGGCCGGGTAGCGCGTGGCCGCGGGGGGCGGCGCGGCGCTGACGTTCACGCCGCAGCCGATGACGGCCGCCTCGATTCCGTCACCTCCCAGGCTCACCTCCAGCAGAATCCCCGCGGCCTTCGCCCACGCCTGGCCAGGCGCCGGGGCCCGCGGATCGTGAACGGCAGGCGCCTGTGGCGCCTGGTGATGCGGCAGCTCTGGAACAGGACCCGCATCTGCACCCCCCCGCGCCGCCACCAGCAGGTCGTTGGGCCACTTCAGGGCCGGCCGCAGCGGCGTCACCTCCTCGACGGCCTCGCAGAGGGCCACGGCGGCCATCCAGACCAGAGCGACGCCCTGGGCCGGGGGGAGCCAGCGGGGCCTGAGCGCGAGGGACGCCAGCAGCGCCGAGCCGGCCGGGGCGACCCACGGGCGCCCCATGCGCCCGCGCCCCGCTGTCTGCTCGTCGGCCACCACGAGGGCCGGCAGCTGGCTGTCATCGAGCCCTACGAGCAACTCGCGTGCCAGGTCCATGGTCGAGCCGACCGTGCCGTGGCAGCGGATCGTGCGCGGCACCTCCAGGGTGCCGAGGCCGGCGGCGATCGCCGCGGCGTCGAGGGGGGCTGTGTCCATGTGGGCCATTCTAGCAAAGGGCGGTACACTATGGCCAGCGGCGCAAGACGGATTGAGGAAAGCAGAGGCCCCGATGAGCGACGAGCCGATCTCGCGGCTGCCCGTGCCCGACGAGGCGGGCCTGCCGGAGGACATCAGGGAGCTGTTCGCGCGGAGCAGGGAGAAGCCGGGATTCGTGCCGAACGTGTTCAGGGCCCTCAGCCTGCGCCCCGAGGTGCTGCGGGGCTTTGTGGCCCTCTACGACGCGCTGATGGCCGCCGAGGGCGGGCTGAGCAAGGCCGAGCGCGAGCTGATCGCCGTGGCCGTCTCGGCCCACAACCACTGCCACTACTGCCTGGTCTCCCACGGGGCCGTGCTGCGCGTGCGGGCCAAGGACGCCCGCCTGGCCGACACGGTGGCGGCCAACTACCGGGCCGCGCCGCTCACGCCGCGCCAGCGGGCCATGCTCGACTACGCCCTGAAGGTGACCACGGCCTCGGCCGAGGTGGGCCACGAGGACCACGGGGCCCTCAGGGCCCACGGGCTGAGCGACGAGGAGATCTTCGACGTCACCCAGATCGCGGCCTTCTTCAACTACAGCAACCGCGCCGCCTCGGCCATGGGGATGCGGCCGAACGACGAGTTCTACACGATGGCGCGGTAGGTCGCAAGGCGGGCGCGGCATGGACACGCCGCGCAGCGCCCCTACCGCGCCTCGGCGGGCTCCTTCTCACGGTCCAGGCTCTGGTCCTCGAACGAGGCGGGGTCCTCGAGGGGCTCGAGGTGGGTGAAGACGGTGGCGTTGGGGAGGGCGCGGCGCACGTCGGTCTCGATGCGCTCGAGCAGCATGTGGCCGCGGGCAACCGTCCAGGCGCCGGGCACCAGGATGTGGACCGAGCAGAAGCGGCGGGCGCCGGCCTGCCTGGTGCGCAGGGCGTGGTACTGGACGCCCTCGCGCTCGGCGTAGCCGGCGAGAATGGCGACGACCTTGGCGCGGTCCTCGCCGGGCAGGGCGGTGTCGAGCAGGCCGAGGGCCGAGCGCCTGAGGATGCGCGCGCCCGACCAGATGATGTTGGCGGCGACGATCATGGCGATGATCGGGTCGAGGCGCTGCCAGCCGGTGAGGGCCACGGCCGCCACGCCGACGACCACGCCGACCGAGGTCCACACGTCGGTCATCAGGTGGTGGGCGTCGGCCTCCAGGGTGATCGAGTGGTAGTGGCGCCCGGCCTGCAGCAGCACGCGGGCGACGACCAGGTTGATCGCCGAGGCGGCCACCGAGATCGCGAGGCCCAGCCCGGCCTGCTCGATCGGCTGCGGGTCGAGCAGGCGCCCCACGGCCGCGTAGATGATGCTGGCGGCGGCGATCAGGATGAGCGCGCCCTCGGCGCCGCTCGAGAAGTACTCGGCCTTGTCGTGGCCGTAGGCGTGGTCCTCGTCGGGCGGGCGGGCGGCGATGGTGAGCACGACCAGGGCGACCACGGCCGCCACCAGGTTGACCAGGGACTCGAGGGCGTCGGAGAGCAGGCCGACCGAGCCGGTGATCAGGTAGGCCGCCGCCTTCAGCCCGATCGTGGCCGCGGCCGCGCCGATCGAGAGCCAGGCGAAGCGGGTCAGGGACTTGCGCGAAGCCTGGTAGCCCACGTCCGGCCTACAGGGCCTCGACGGCCAGGGCCACGGCCTCGCCGCCGCCCAGGCAGAGGGAGGCGATGCCGCGCCGGCCGCCCCGCGCCCGCAGGGCGTGGATCAGGGTGACGAGCACGCGGGCCCCGCTCGCGCCGATCGGGTGGCCGAGGGCGATGGCGCCGCCGTTCACGTTGACCCGGTCGGGGTCGAGGCCGGCCTCCCTGATGTTGGCGATCGCCTGGGCGGCGAAGGCCTCGTTCAGCTCGAACAGGTCGTAGTCGTCTGTGGTGGTGCCGGCCCGCTCCATCAGGGCTTTGATCGCGAAGGGCGGCGCGGTGAAGACCTCGAGGGGCGGCACGGCGGCCTGGGCGCTGCCCTCGATGCGGGCCAGGGGCGCGAGGCCGAGGCGGGCGGCGCGCGAGGCGCCCATCAGCACCAGGGCCGCGGCGCCGCCGGTGATACCCGGGGCGTTGCCCGCCGTGACCGTGCCCTCCTTGTCGAAGGCGGGGCGCAGCTTCGCGAGGGCCTGGAGGCTGGTGTCGCGCCGCGGGCCCTCGTCGGCCTCGACCGTGGTGGTCGCGCCCTTTGGGCCGGGCACGCTCACGGGGGCGATCTCGGCGGCGAAGCGCCCCGCGTCCCAGGCGGCGACGGCGCGCTCGTGGGACTGGAGGGCGAGGGTGTCCTGCTGGGCGCGGGTGACCCTGTGGGCGCGGGCGATCCACTCGGCGCTGTTGCCCATGTGGTGGTGCTCGAAGGCGCACCAGAGCCCGTCGTGGACGACGGCGTCCACCAGCTCGCCGTTGCCGAGGCGGTAGCCGTGGCGG
>DAOLDO010000845.1:0-3226 GCA_035327325.1 Chloroflexaceae bacterium
GGGTGAGGTCTGCGGTGGCGCGGAACGGTAAAGCGCCCACGAACCTTGTCTTAGGGCCGCGGCCGCCGCCAGAACGACGCGCCCGCGGCCATGTAGCCCACGCCGACCAGGAAGATCAGCAGCAGCAGGCCCAGGGGCAGCTCCGTGCTGCCTGCCGTCACCGGCAGGCTCGACGGCGGCGGCGGGGTCGGCTGCGCCGCCACGGGGGCAGGCGTGGGCGTCGGCGAGGGCAGGCCCGCCGGATCGGCCGTCGGCGTCGGCGTCGGGCCCGTGACGCGCAGGCGCACCGCCGAGCGGTTGTTGATCAGCCGGTCGGACTGGTTGACCGAGCGCAGCACCACCTCGTTGACGCCCTCGCCGCCCTCGGGGATGGCCACCACCCGCGCCGTGACCGTGCCGCGAATCACCTCGCCCGGCTCCACGTCGCCGATCCAGAAGCCCGCGGTGTTGCCGTTGGTCACCGCCTGGCCCTTGTCCACGCTGGCCGAGACCAGGGCCAGGAAGCCGGGCAGCGGGTCCTCGACGATCACGCCCTGGGCCAGGGCATTCCCCTCGTTGGTCACCGTGATCCTGAACGTGATCTCCTCGCCGAGGGCCACCTCGCTCCTGTCCGCCTCCTTCGAGACCGCCGGGTCCGCCACCCGCTCGCGCCCCGGCGGCTCCTCGGGCGGCGCGGTCGGCACCGTCGGCTCGGTCGGCGGGGTGAGCGTCGGCAGGGGCGTCTCGGTCGGGCCAGTGCCCGTGGTCGAGGTCGGCGACGGGGTGTTGGTGGGCGTGGCCGTCGGCGGCTCGGCCGACGCCGTCAGCGCCGGGAGCGGCCCCGCCAGCACCGTGGGGGCCCCGCCCCTCAGCAGCATGGCGGCGCCCAGCAGGACGACGGCCAGCAGCGCGAAGAGCCCTTTCGTGAACCGATCCATCAGCATGCTCTACCTCATATGGTAACGGGGTGTTGGTTGCTGGTTGCACTCGCACGACCAGGTGTGAGGCGCTCGCTTCGCTCGCTGTGTGAGGTGTGACCGCTCACGCTGAGCCGCACACCTCACACCTCACGCCTCACACCTACCGCACGACCTGCGGCAGGTACGCCTTGAAGCCGCCGTCGGCCGCGAGCCCCGTCTGCGCCGGGCCGTAGAACGCCCGCGCGCCGCCGGTCGTGTGCTCCTCGAGCCAGTAGGTGTACGGCCCCGCCGTGGCCGTCGGGTCAACGAAGCTGTAGCTCGCCCCCGCGCTGCCCCGGCCCTTCGCCAGGATGAGTCGGTCGGTCACCCGCTCCGCGTCGTCCAGGCTGCCCGTCGCGCTCCGGTAGAGGTGGAAGCCCCAGGTATCCAGCTCGAGCGAGGTGCTCCAGCTCACCACCGCGCCCCCGCCCGTCAGGCGAGCCGCGAACGAGTCGAGCGTGATCGCCGTCGGCTGGGCCACGAAGCCAAAGTCGTAGGTGTGGTTGTTCGCGCCCACCCCGCCCGTGGTCAGGGTCGTCAGCACCGTCGTCCCCGACTGCACGCCATCCGAGTCGCGCATGTCGCCGGGCGCCCCGCCCGCGTTGGCCACCGTCGGCAGAAGCCCAATGAGAGCGGCCTGCTGGTTGGCGCCCGTGGCGTTGGGGATGCGCACCGAGTACTGGGTGCCCGGGCGCAGGTTCAGGCCGTAGCGCAGGGCCGTGGTGCTGTCGCCCGGCGTCCTGTAGGCCGAGAAGATGTAGTTGCCCTCGCCGTCGGTCACCGCCGTAGCGATCGGGGTCGGGTTGGTGCCCTCGTACAGCTCGAGCGTCACGCCGGGGATAGGCGGCTCGCCCGGGTCCTGCACGCCGTTCAAGTTGTCGTCGCGCCAGACCCTGTTGCCGATCTCGATCGGCGCCTCGTCGCAGAGCACGATCAGGTCGCCCAGCCCGTTGGCCTTGCCGAAGCTCAGGGGGTTGGCCTCCTGGTCGGTGTTGTAGACCACATAGGCTTTGCTCATCGCGCCCGTGGTGTTGTTGTGCCAGCGGAAGCCACCGTTGAAGACCTCGTTGGGCGGGCGCCGGGGGAAGGCGTCGAAGGTCGTCACCACCACGTCGGGGTGGCCGGGCACGCTGACCGAGCCGCCCAGGGAGACCTCGTCGTGGTTGACCGTCTGGCCCCTGATGCCGTAGCCGTCGTCGAAGTAGTACTCGCCGCCGCCGGGGCCCTGGTTCGGGCCGAGGGTGGCGCCCGGCGTGGGGACGGTCGTGATCCCGCCGCAGCTGCCATTGTTCTCGAGCGTCAGCTGGCCGGCGCCATTCGGGCAGGCCCGCAGCACATCGCCCACGCCCACGCCGTCCCACAGCTCGGTGGGCGGGGCCGCGGGGTTCGACGGCGCCTGGAAGCCCGTCGTGTCGCCGGTGCGGTCGCGCAGCGACAGGATCAGGCTGTCGCCGTCGAAGGCCAGGTCGGTCAGCCAGGGCTGCGGGTAGTAGACAGTCTGCTCGCCGATCGAGATGAAGTCGAAGCCCGGGATCCAGGGCCGCCAATCGGCGGGCGGCAGGCCGTTGGCGTTGGCGATGCCGCGCGGATAGCTCAGGCCGAACTGCAGCAGCGGGGCCGCGCTGAAGGCCAGGGTCGCCGGGTTGACCGTGTAGACGTAGGCCCGCAGCTGGCGCGCGTCGCCGCGGTTGTAGACCCCGTTGCCGTCGTTGTCCACCACCGAGGCCAGCTCGGTCGGGTTGTTGTGGTCGAAGCGGCCGTTGCCGTTGGCGTCGGTGAAGACATCAACCGTGGCCGAGCCCTCGGCCGTGCATGTGATGCCGACGTAGAGCTGCCCCCGGTGGAAGTGCACGGCGAAGGGCCTGATGTCCCCCGCGGCGCACTGGTTGAAGGGCGCGGGCAGTGGCGGCGCGGGCGCGGCGCCCGCCCCCGTGCCCGGCACCGGCGCCTGCCCGACCACCCCGCCGGTCACGGCGTTCAGGGCGTAGAGCGTGCGGTTCTCCAGGTTCATCGCGTAGAGCGTCGCCTCGTCGTCCGAGAGGGCGATGCCGCCGAGGGCGGTCTTGCCCACGGCGTTCCAGGCCACGTCGTAGTTGTCGAAGATGTAGTCGGTCGTATCGTGGCTGTTGGTCGTCGCGCCGGGGACGGTGAAGACGCCCTGGATCGCGCCGGTGTCTTGGTTGATCAGGTAGATCGCGCCGGGGTCGTCGGCCGGGTTCGGCGTCGCGCCGGGCCCGAACGGCGAGTGCTTCTTCATAAAGGCCGAGGCGTAGATCTTGTCGCGCGTG
>DAOLDO010000846.1:0-3226 GCA_035327325.1 Chloroflexaceae bacterium
CAGGCCCCTGCGCTACGGCCTCGACGTGGTCGGCCACGAGTTCACCCATGGCGTGATTGACAGCTCCTCCCAGCTGATCTACGAGGTCCAGTCGGGCGCCCTCAACGAGTCCTACGCCGACGTCTTCGGGGCCATGATTGACCGGGACGACTGGCTGATCGGCGAGGACGTGATCAAGTCGCCGCCCTTCCCCGTCCCCTACCTGCGCAGCCTGCAGGACCCGACGGCCGGGGGCATCTACGACCCGCGCGACCCTCTGACCGGCGTCGGCCAGCCCGCGACCATGGCCGAGTACGCCAACCTGCCCAACTCGCGCCGCGCCGACAACGGCGGCGTCCATATCAACAGCGGCATCCCCAACCACGCCCACTACCTGCTGGCCCAGGCCATCGGCCGCGAGAAGACCGAGCAGATCGCCTACAGGGCCCTGACCCAGTACCTCACGCCGGCCTCCGACTTCGTGGACGCCGCCAACGCCAGCGCGCGCGCCGCCCAGGACCTCTACGGCGACGGCCCCGACGTCGAGGCCGTGCGCCGGGCCTTCGCCCAGGTCGGCATCACCCAGGCCGGGGCCGAGCCAGGCGGCCCCGTGGTCAACCCCGGCGATACCCCCTCGGGCGGGCCGGCGCCGCCGCGGCCCCAGGGCCCGCTGCCCGCCGGCTGCAGCGACATCATCGTCTCGGGCGGCTTCGAGCAGAACGCCGGCTGGGTCGAGGTGGTGCGCGGCGATACGCGCATCATTGACCCCCAGCTGCCCCGCAGCGGCTCGCGCAGCGCCTGGCTCGGCGGCACCGACCAGGAGACGACCCAGATCATCTACCAGGACGTCAGCATCCCCGCCAACGCCACCAGGGTCGAGCTGCGCTACGCCCGCCTGATCCACTTCGAGACCACCGGCCTGCTCGGCGCCTTCGCCGCCGACGCCACCTTCGGCTCGGTCTTCGCCAACACCAACGGCGACCTGATCGCCCCGATCGAGGAGCTGAGCTCGTCCCAGGGCGACGACCAGTGGCGCGAGGTGAGCTTCGACGTCTCGCGCTACGCGGGGCGAACGGTCAGGCTGGCCTTCTTCTCCGAGAACCCGCGCGGCAACGTCTCGAGCATGTTCGTGGACGACGTGGCCCTGATCGCCTGCACCACCGGCGACGGCCCCGCGGCGCCGCCAACCGGCTCGGCCGACCTGGTCTACATCAGAGGCCAGATCACGGACGCCAGCACCGGCCGCGGCGTCGAGGGCGTCCAGTTCTTCGTGCTGCGCCCCGGCCTCTCGGCCAGCCAGGCCGCCCGCGACGACAACATCACCGCCGACGAGGTGCTCACCTTCGGCGTCACCGATCGTCAGGGCGTCTTCCAGACCCAGGCGGCCGTGCCCAGGGGCCAGCGCTACAGCGTGATCGTCTTCGGCGCCGGCTACAGGCCCATCCTCGCCGACAACGAGGTGAGCATCCCCGCCGACGCCACCAACCCCTACCGCGTGGACGCCGAGCTGCGCCGCGGCCGCTGATCGGAAGGAGGCGGCCGGGGGCCAGGTCCCCCGGCCAGATCTATGAGCGAGAACCGCGAGATCGAGTGCTGCGTCTGCCACGAGCCCCTCACCCCGCCCTTCAAGACCCTGGGCGGGCGGGCCTACTGCGATCGGCACTACGCCAAGGTCAACCGCCCGCACGCCAGCTTCTGGCGGGCCACGGCGATCCAGATCGCGAGCATGGCCCTCCTGGCCGCCGTCGTCGCCCTCCTGGCCCAGAACGTCGTCGGCCCCCTCTCGGGGCCGGGCCTGCTCGTGGCCGGCGTGCTCCTGGCGGTCATCCCCTCGGCCCTCTGGCTGGCCTTCTTCTACCAGCAGGACCGGCTCGAGCCCGAGCCCGCCGGCCGCGTCGCCGCCGTCTTCCTGCTGGCCGCCCTGCTCGCCGATGTCTTCCTGCGCCGCGTGGTGAGCGACTGGTTCCGCCCGGCCGAGTGGGCCAGCCGCGACACCGTCACCTCGCTCCTCGCCTCGGTCCTGATCATCGCCGCCACCGCCCAGCTGATCATCTACGTGGCGATCAGGCTGCTCGTCTACGACAGCGAGGAGTTCGACGAGCGCATGGACGGGATCATCTACGGCACGGTGGCCGGTCTCGGCGTGGCCACCCTCACCAACCTCTACTTCGTGATCGGCAACGAGGGCGTGGCCCTCGGCCCCGGCGTCGTGCAGACGGTGACTACCGCCCTCGCCCAGGCCTCGTTCGGCGGGCTCCAGGGCTGGTTCATGGCCGAGGCGAAGTTCGAGCACAAGCCCGTCTGGTGGGTGCCGGCCGGCTTCGCCGCGGCCACCCTCTTCAACGGGGTCTTCAGCTGGCTGATCGGCGAGGTCAGCGCGACCGGCCTGCAGGTAGACCCCTGGCGCTCGCTCGTCTTCGGCATGATGGTGGCCCTGTTCGCCTTCCTGCTCCTGGCCTTCCTGATGCGCCGCAACACCGAGGTGACCCTGCGCCGCGCCCCGCGCTAGGGGGAGGACACGATGACCGAGGCGACCGACGACAGGATCTACGACCTGCGGCTGCGCCCCAAGGACCTGGGCGTGGCCCTGATCGCCGCCCTCTGCCTGCTCGGCGGCTGGCTGTTGATGCAGAGAACCGTGGAGCGCACCATCGCCTTCCAGAGCGAGCTCACACCCCTCAGGCTCGCCTACCCCGCCGGCTGGGTCGAGGTGCCCGGCGCCGAGAACATCCTGCTCAACGTCGCCGACCCCGCCACGCCCTCGGCCTTTAAAAGCTTCATCAGCGTCGAGAACCGGCCGATCGACCCGGCCAGCCCGCCCACGCTCCAGACCCTGCTGGACCGGCGGGTCGAGCAGCGCCAGCAGCTGACCGGCTACCACTTCCTCAGCGACGGCGAGGCCGAGGTGGCCGGCGTGCGCGCTCTGGTCTCCGACTACGCCTACGTGGCTCAGCCGATCGACGAGGCCCGCCGCGCCGCACTGCCCGTGGTGGTGCAGGCCCGCGAGTACATCCTGCTCACCGCCGACCAGTCGTACTACGTGACCATGGCGGCCCCCGAGGGCCAGTTCGCCGAGGCCAGCCGGCAGTTCGACCGCGTGATCGCGAGCATGCAGGTGCAATGATGAGCGACCCGCACGAGCCCGACCAGCGGCCCCTGATCCCGCCGTCCGGCGTGCCCCTCGGGGGGCTGGGCGCGGGCGACTACGACCGCTCGCTCCGCGCCGAAGAGGATGACGCGGACGTCG
>DAOLDO010000847.1:0-3219 GCA_035327325.1 Chloroflexaceae bacterium
ATCGCCGACTGGGCCGAGCGGGGCCGGTACGTCTACGAGGCGCTGCGGGCCCACGCCGAGGCCAGCCAGCGGGGGCTGCGGGCGACCCTGGAGGCCCGGGGGACGCCCTACACACCCCTGTGGATCGTCAACGCGATCGCCGTGCGCGGCACGGCGGCCGACGTGGCCGCCATCGCCGCCGACAGCCGCGTGGCGGCCATGTGGGCCAGCCAGGTGGCCGAGCTCGAGACGGCGCCGGCCCAGACCGCGCCCGCGGCCTGCGGGGCCGGGGCCGACAACGCCTGCTGGAACATCGGGCGGGTCGGGGCGAGCCGGGCCTGGGCCGACTTCGGGGTGCGGGGCGAGGGCATCACGGTGGCCAATATTGACAGCGGCGTGCGCTTCGACCACCCGGCCCTGATCGGCCAGTACCGCGGCAACGAGCCCGGCGGCGTGCGCCACGACTACAACTGGTACGACGCCTACGGCGGCCAGGCGGCGCCTGTGGACGCGGGCAACCACGGCACGCACACCATGGGCACGATGGTGGCCCGCGGCCTCTCGGCGGCCCAGCCGGCGGTGGGGGTGGCGCCGGGGTCCCGCTGGGTGGCGGTTCGGGCCTGCTCGGCTCGCGACTGCAGCGAGATTGACCTGATCCGCGCGGCCCAGTGGGTGCTCGCGCCGACCGACCTGGCGGGCGAGAGCCCCCGGCCCGACCTGCGCCCCCACGTGGTGAACAACTCGTGGACGGGCGGGCAGAACGCGAACTGGTACTCGGGCTACGTCACAGCCTGGCGGGCGGCCGGGATCTTCCCCGTCTTCGCCGCGGGCAACGCCGGCAACCTGGTCGGCTGCGGCACCGTGCAGTCGCCGGGCGACTACGCCCAGGTGACGGCGGTCGGGGCGACGGACAGCGCCGACCGGCTGGCCAGCTTCAGCAGCATCGGGCCGACCCTGGACGGGCGCCTCAAGCCCGACCTGGTGGCGCCGGGCCAGTCGGTCTTCTCGACCATGGCCGACCAGCGGGGCTATGGCACCAACAGCGGCACCTCGATGGCGACGCCCCACGTGGCCGGGGCCGTGGCCCTGCTGTGGGCCGCCAACCCCTCGCTGGTGGGCGACTACGACGGCACCTACAAGATCCTGACGGGCGCGGCCGCGGCGGCGACCGGCGACAGCCGCTACCTGGGGCCCAGCCACGCGGCGTGCAGGCCCGACACCTCGCCGAACAGCATCTACGGGCACGGCCGCCTCGACGTCTACGCCGCGATCGCGGAGGCCACGGTTGACGTGCCGTGGCTGCGCCTGCCAGGCGGGCCACTCGGGGCCATCGGGCCGGCGGCCAGCGCCAGCATCAGCCTGACCCTCGACGCGCGCATGGTGCCGGGGCCGGGCCTTTACCAGGCCCGCGTGCTCGTCCACGGCGCCGACCTGAGCCGCCCCCCGAGCGTGGTGGAGGTGGCCCTGCGCGTGCCCGCCGACCCGGGGCACGCCGTGGTGAGCGGCACGGTCACCCGGGCCGACGACGGGGCGCCCGTGCAGGCCACGGTGCAGGTGGCGGGGGGCGCGGCGGTGCGGGCGGACGCCGCGGGCCGCTACAGCCTCACGCTGCCGCCGGCCACGGCGCCCTACACGCTCACGGCCTCGGCGCGGGCCTACGTGTCGATCGCGCGGCGCCTCTCTCTGGCGGCGGGCGACCGGGCGACCCTCGACTTCAGCCTGACGGCGGACCAGCCGCGGCTCGAGGCCGACACAGCGCCCCAGAGCGTCGAACTCGCCTTCGGCGCGCGCGAGACGGTGCTGCTGCCCGTGCGCAACCTGGGCACCCGCGCCCTCAGCTACACCCTCAGCGTGCCCGCCGAGCACTACGGCGTCTGGCGCAGCGACGAGGCGGACGGCCCCGCGGCGACCTGGACCGAACCGCCCGCCGGCGCGGTCACGGTGGCGCTGACCGACGACGGCGCGACCGGGCCGCTGCCGATCGGCTTCAGCTTCCCCTACTTCTACGGCAACTACGAGCTGTTCGCGATCGCCGCCAACGGCATGATCGCCCTGGGCCCACTGCCCCCGGGCGAGCTCAGCTATGCGCGCACATGCCTGCCCGTGACGGAGACGCCCGGCGCGGCCGTGGTGCCCCTGCGGGTTGACCTCAACCCGAGCATCGCCGGCGCCCGGGTGAGCTACGCGCGCACGGCCGAGGGCCTGCTGGTGAGCTGGGAGAACGTGGCGCTCTACAGCGACCCGGGGCGCCGGCTCAGCTTCCAGGCCCTGCTGATGCCCGACGGCCGGATCAGCCTGCGCTACAAGCGGGTGGGCGCGATCGCCGAGGCGGAGAGCCCCAGCGCCGGGCTGCAGCACACCCTGGCTGAGGTGCAGAGCCTGGGCTGCAAGGCGGACCTGCAGCTGGCCGACGGCCTGACGGTCGAGCTGCGCCCCCAGGCGCCCGCGAGCCTGTGGCTCAGGCCGGCAGAGCCGGCCGGCAGCATCGCGCCGGGGGGCGAGGCGGGCGTGCCGGTGCACGTAAGCTGGGTGTCGGCGCGGCCCTTCGAGCGGCGCTTCAGCGGCGCGGTGGAGCTGCGCAGCAACGACCCAACCGCACCGGTGGCCCGCTTCACGGTGCGCGTGCGCGCGGGCGAGGCGCCCCACAGCCTGCGGCTGACCCAGGTGCAGGTGCGGTAGGCCGCCCGACACGCCACGGCGCCCCGGCAGCTTTGCCGAGGCGCACGCGCCGCGCGGCGGCGAGTGGCCCGGGCCAACTGGGACCGAGTCCGGACTGCAACAGGGCGGGCGGCGGCGGCGTCAAAGGAGCGGGCTCGCCCGCGGGGGCGAGGCGGAGCGTGGCGCCCCGCCAGGGGCCGAGGGCAATGACGAGCTACACTGACACGGTGTTCGCGCCGATTGACCATGACCTGGCGCTCGAGCGGGTGGCCGGGGGCAATGAGACCGAGGTCTACAGGAGCGACGACGGGCGCTACGTCGCCAAGCTCAAGTGCGAGCTGGGCGGCAGACGCGATGAGGCCCTGGCCCAGGCCCGGGAGATGCGGCACGCGGCCGAGACCTTCGCGGCGTGCCTGGGGCCGCGCTACGCGATCCCGAGCCACTACCTGCTGGCCCGCGAGAGCAGCGGCCGCGTCCAGGTGCTGGTGCTCCAGCCGTACCTGCGCGACGCGCACCCGCTCTCGAGCGTTGACTACGGCGCGATGACGTCGGCGGAGCGGCAGCGGCTGGGTAGGCACCTCC
>DAOLDO010000848.1:0-3217 GCA_035327325.1 Chloroflexaceae bacterium
CCCCGCCGCGGCCGCCTCGCGCATCACCGCCGTTGGCTGCGGCGCGTTGATCGTCGGGTCAACGCCGAGCTGGATGCGCACCTCTACCTGGGCGCCGAAGCTGGCGGCGACGCCCGCGGCCACCTCCTCGATGCGGCGGTGGAGCACCGCCCGGGCCTCCTGCGAGAAGCTGCGGATCGTGCCGCGCAGCTCGGCCGTCTCGGCGATCACATTGCTGGCCTCGCCGGCGTGGATGGCGCCGACGGTGACGACGCCGGGCTCAAGGGGGTTGAGGCTGCGCGAGACTACAGTCTGGAGGGCGACAATCAGCTGGGCCGCCACCAGCACCGCGTCAACCGTCTGGTCGGGGTGGGCGCCGTGGCCGCCGCGGCCGCGCACGCTGACGGCGAAGCGGTCTGAGGCGGCGAGCAGCGCGCCCGAGCGCACCACGGCGGTGCCGAGGTCGTGGTTCGACGAGACGTGGAGGCCCAGGGCCACGTCGGGGCGCGGGCCCTCGAGCAGGCCGTCGTTGATCATCGCCATGGCGCCGCCCAGGCCCTCCTCGGCCGGCTGGAACATCAGCTTGACCATGCCCGGGATGGCCTCGCGGTGGCGGGCGAGGAGCGTGGCCACGCCGATGCCGATCGCCACGTGGGCGTCGTGGCCGCAGGCGTGCATCAGCCCGGGCGTCTGGGAGCGGTAGGGGACGTCCTTCTCGTCCTGGATGGGGAGGGCGTCCATATCGAAGCGGAGCAGCACGGTGCGCTCGCCGGCGAGCCCGCCCTGGAGCAGGCCGACCACGCCGGTCTTGCCGACGCCGGTCTGCACCTCGTAGCCGAGGGCGCCGAGCCGCTCGGCGACCGTGCGGGCCGTGCGGAACTCCTGGAAGCCGAGCTCGGGGTGCATGTGCAGGTCGCGGCGCACGGCGGTGAGCTCGTCGCTCAGGGCCTGGGCCTCTGCCAGGAACGGGGCGGTCATGCCGATTCTCCTTTTGCTTTAGGGCCCGATTAGCTGACTCGTCAAGTATAGCAGAAGTCACCCCTCGGCGAGCGGGCTTGCGGGTAGGGCGACCGTGGTAGAATGGCCCGGATAGAAATGACACAGGGAAGGAGCCGGGCATGGCACGGGCGGCGCGAGGGGCGGCTCAGCGGGTGGAGGCGGAAGAGCAGGCGGGCGGCGCGCTGGACGCGGGGACGGCGGCGACGCGCCACGTGGCCCTCCTAGCGGCGATCATCGCCACGGGCGGCAGCCTGTTCTTCAGCGAGGTGCTGGGCTGGATTCCCTGCGAACTGTGCTGGGTTCAGCGCATCTTTATGTACCCGCTGGTGGTCATCCTGGGGGTGGGCATCCTGCGCGACGACCGGGGCCTGCATATGTACGCCCTGCCCCTCTCGCTCACCGGCATGGGCTTCTCGCTGTTCCACTATCTGCAGGTGCTGAAGGTGATCGCGCCGTCGGCCTGCCAGGGCGGGGTGCCGTGCAGCGTTGACTACCTCACGCCGATCCTGACTGGGCCTTTCTCCTTTATCAAGATCCCCTTCCTGGCCCTGGTGGCCTTCGCGATCATCAGCGTGATGATGGGCAACTACGCCCTGGCGGGCGCGCCCGCGACCCCCGCCGGCGCCCGGCGCGCCTCGGGCGCCGCCGCTGTCGCCATTGTGGCCGTCACGGTCGCGGTCTTCCTGGGCCTGGCCCTGATGGCCCGCGCCTAGCCCGCGCGCCGCTCGCCGATCCGCGCACACTCCGCGCGGCCGGACGCAGGACCGAGAGCCCGGCAGGCTCGGGGCGCCGGAGCCTCAGCCATCCTGGATCGAGACGGCGATCGGCGAGCCCCCATCGCGCAGCAGCGCGGCGGGCACGCCGGTCACCTGGGCGATCCCCTGGCGATCGAAGGGCGCCCGGAATGTGGCGCCCCCCACCTGGACCACGGCCTCGACCACCGCCGGCGGGATCACGCTGATCAGGACGGACCAGGTGCCGCCGGGCTCGCGCTGCACGCTCAGCTGGAAGCTGTAGCCGCCGGACTCATCCTCGTCGAGGACCAGCTGCTCGTCGCCGCCGATAGTACTGCCGAACAGCTCGCGGGCCCGGAACAGGCGCGTGACGGCCTGTGGGGCGACGGCGAGCCGCCCGATGACCCGCGGTCCTGCGGTGGCGGAGGGCGCTACCGGCAGCGGTGGCAGAGCCCCACGGCGCTCCGCGGCGGCGAGCGTCATCGTCTGGGCGAACACTTCGGCACAGCTTTGGCACATCCAGAGGTGCCACCAGGTGTGCGGGTAGGTCTCAGCCGCGGCGCGCGCGCCCGCGCTGAGCGACAAATCTACGTAGGCCGCCAGGTCCTCCTGGCAGGCCGAGCAGCTGTCCGGCGGGTGGCCTGCTCCGGGCGACAGCAGGCCGAGCAGGTGCTGCCGCAGGGCGAGGCACTCGGGGCAGCGCCCGAGATGCCGCGCGATCTCGGGCGTCTGGAGCGGGCGCCGGCTGTTCGTCAGCGTCAGCAGAATCGCGCCGCGGGTGCTGTCACACGACGTTGGCGCCATCGCTGATCACCTCCCTGCTAGCCTTGCTCCACAAGCCCGGGCGGCGCTGTGGGCGTTCATTCTACGCTATTTGTACCCGATTGTACGAATATCCTCCGGCAGTTTGTCAAGGGTGGCGCAAAACCTGCTCCTGGTCAACGCCACGCAAGGCAGAACAGCCTCTAGTGCAAACCCGGGCGACCCCTTCGGGCATGGTTGGTGCGACTCGGGCTGCAGAACGCCATACCCTATGCCCTAGACCCTAGAGCCTGCGCTGAAAGCGCACTAGTTAAGGCTCACCTCGTGCCAGTGCTGGATGGTCGCCAGGCCGCGCAGATACTGGCGGGCCTGGGCGATGATCGCATAGACGCGGGCCGTGCTCAGCCCCAGCTGCCGCCCGATCATCTCGGCAGAGTGATCTTCCTGCGCCCACAGTCCGAACACCGCGGCATTCCGGGGGCCCAGGGCGGCGCTTAGCTCGCGCTCCACCAGCGCCGCCAGGGCATGGCCTCGCGCCTGGCTCTCCGGGTGCTCAGCCTCGCTGGTGGGCATCGCCAGCGCCATCAGGTCAACACCCCGCTCGATCTCGGCCGCCCGCTTCTTCGCCGCCATGTCGCGCAGGTGGCGCTGCACACCCCGGCAGATCACCTGATAGGCCCAGGTCGAGAAGCGGCTCGCGTAGCGGTAGCTCGGCAGCGAGCGGGCCAGCTCCAGCAGGGCGA